>JAKQGD010000401.1 GCA_029573365.1 Bacteroidota bacterium
CCCCGCAGTGCAGCCTTGATTCCTGCCGGGTCTCCGTCGTAGATGATTTTGATATTGGGAGTATATCTCCTGATCAGGCTTACCTGATCTTTGGTGAGAGATGTTCCCGAGGAGGCCACTACATTTTCGATCTGTCCCTGATGCAGCGATATTACATCGGTATAACCTTCCACGAGAATGCACTCGTCGGCTTTTCTGATGGCTTCACGGGCAAAATACAACCCATACAGGACTGCTCTTTTATTGTAAATCTCAGATTCCGGCGAATTAATGTATTTGGGTATTTTTTTGTCTGATGACAAGGTTCTTCCCGCAAAAGCCACTACCTTGCCGCTCACATTGTGGATGGTAAACATGACACGGCTGCGGAAAAAATCTGCGTCCGATTTTGTGGTTAATCCCAGGGTGTGCAGGTGTTCTGCGTTGTATTTTTTACTTATGGCCGTGCGTGTGAGGTCGTCTTTTTCGTCCAGTGCATAGCCGAGTTCAAATTTCCTGATGGTGGCCTCCAGAAAACCCCGCTCTTTGAAGTAGCTTAGGCCGATATTTTTGCCTTCGCTGCGGTTAAAAAGATTGTTCACGTAATGGTCCCTGGCAAAATCATTGACAATATACAGAGAGTCGGTTACCAGTTTTTGTTCTTTTTGCTCCTGGGTATCCTCTGTTTCTTCTACCTCTATCCTGTATCTTGATGCAAGGTATCTGATGGCTTCCGGAAAACTCAGCTTTTCGTGGTCCATGACAAATCTGACAGGATCCCCTCCTTTGCCACAGCCAAAACATTTATAAATGTTCTTGGCCGGTGATACGATAAACGAAGGCGTCTTTTCGTCGTGGAAAGGACAGTTGCCTATCATATTTACACCTCTGCGACGGAGGTTTACAAAATCTCCGACTACCTCCTCTACCTTAGCGATATTTATGACTTCCTGTATGGTTTTTTGTGTGATCATAGGTCCACAGCTGGTGATATCAAACTGCGAGGACGTCTTTCATTTCAAAAACTCCTTTGCGGCCCACAAGCCATTCTGCTGCCAGGATAGCCCCTTTGGCAAAGCCTGTCCTGGAATGTGCCGTATGGGTCAGAGTGATGTCATCGATTTCGGAGGTATAGTGCACAATATGGGTCCCGGGGGCTGGGTCTTTTCTGATACATTCTATATACAAGCTGCGTGTATGGTTGTCAGGTGGCATGGATATGGTCCAGACTTTTTTTCTTTCGAGCCTGCTTATGATGTCATTTGCAAGTGATATGGCTGTGCCACTGGGTTTGTCCAGTTTTGCAGTATGGTGTATTTCTTTTATTTCGACATCGTATACTTCATATTTGTTCATTAATTCGGCCAGCAGTTTATTGACTTCAAAGAAGATGTTGACACCTATACTGAAATTTGATGCATAGAGAAAAGAGCCGTTTTTATCGATACAAAGTCGGTCTATTTCGGCCTTTTTGGCAAGCCAGCCTGTGGTGCCTGAAATTACGGGAACACCTGCTTCCAGGCAGGTAGAGATATTGGCGAAGGCAGATTCAGGGGTAGAAAATTCTATGGCTACGTCGGCCCACTGAATGACCCTCGGATTGAATTCCTGCAGATTCTTGCTGGAAATCTTGCAGGTAATGGTATGGCCTCGCCTCAATGCCAGATCTTCGATGGCATGTCCCATTTTACCATAACCTATAAGTGCTATATTCATCTTTTGCAGATATTATAAAAACGACAAAGATACAATTTTCAGGGTTAATTTTACATCCGATCCTGCCATATATGGAAAGTCATACAGCCGCCGGGAAGTCGAATCTTACCTGTGTCGATTCCGGTCTCCGGATGTGTGCTGTGGGCTTTCAAACAAAACATTTGTTGCTTTTTAGCATTGTACTGACATATGGAAGTTAAAAATATACAAAAAATGTTAATTTTGCGTTTTGTATCGAAAATGCAACTTCAGATTCATCAGAATTCAGTACCCAGTCCCACGCAGTTCACAACCCCGGCTGTAGGTTTCGAAAGTTTTGATTTTCACAAATTTTAAAAATAAGACAGAAAATAGAGATGATTATGATCAGAAAGATGGCTTTGATCGCAATAGGGTCGGTTTTGTACCTGATGATATCGGCCCAAAGCAAGGACGACATCCTTTTAAAGGTGGGAAATACAGACGTCACAGTAGGAGAGTTTAAATATATTTACGAAAAAAACAACGGTACACAGGCTGACTACAGCGAAAAGTCCCTGGCAGAATATCTGGACCTGTACACAAAGTTTAAGCTTAAGGTTGCAAAGGCCAGACAGATAAAACTTGATACGATTTCTTCTCTTATGA
>JAKQGD010000440.1 GCA_029573365.1 Bacteroidota bacterium
TCAAAAAGGACACCACAAATAATACGATGGACAATCTCAATGAGCTCAGAGCCCGGACAAAAATTTTATGATCCATAAATAAGTAAATTCAGTATTTATTGCTGCCTTCTTTGTCTGCCTGCTTCATACAGAAGTATGCCGGCAGCTACAGAAACATTCAAAGAGTCAAAATCGTTCCCGGCCGGGATTTTAATGGTCATGTCGGCGACTTCATGCACTTTGAAGTGGAGTCCCTTTTCCTCGGAGCCCATGAGCAGAGCCACAGGGACGGTCAGGTCAGCCTGGTCAGGAGCCGTTTGGCTTTTAAGCCCTGAAGCAGCCACTGAGACACCGAGCGATTGCAATTCGCTGATAAGCCTGAAAACACTTGATTCCCTGCAGACAGGGATACTTAATATGGCCCCTGCCGACGCCTTGACGGCGTCTTCGCTGATTCTGCCCGAAATATTGCCGCTGAGGACGATTGCATCTGCTCCAAAAAACCACGCAGAACGGGCCACAGCACCTATATTGCGGACATCCGTGACACTGTCGAGCACTACAAGCAAAGGGTTTCTGCCTCCTTCAAAGGCCCTGGCTATTACTTCTCTGTAATCGGCATAGGCAATCTGTGACATCGCCGCCACCACTCCCTGGTGAACAGCCCGTGGTCCGCACAATTCGCTTAGTTTGGCATCGGGTACTTTGGCGAGGGGAATGGACCTATCCTTGCACAAATTTCTGATGAGGACTTCAAATTCGCCTCGCAAGGTATTTTGCATGTAGACCTTTTCTATCTCCTTGCCGGACCTAAAGGCCTCTTCTACCGCATTTCTGCCAAAAACTATTTCGCTCATATGTATTGCCGCAGGGCAAATGGATTAAAATGCAAAGATGACAAATATTAATCCAAAAGGTCGTGGAGGATACCTTAAATTATAATTTTGCAATTAATTTTATTTTGGCGTTGTATCTTTATGACCCCAAACAATTTTCATTTTAAATCATTTATCAGCATCAAATAAACCTTAACATTCATGAATCTGAAAAATTCAATTACAATCCTGGGACTTTTGTTCCTGTCCATGATTACTTACGGCCAGGAGGCCATCATACTGGAAACGGTAAAGAGTCATCTGGCATCAAAAATGGAAGAATACCAACTCAAGGGCAGCGATGTAAAAAGCCTAAGGGTCAATTCGACCGTGACGACTGCCAAAGGGCT
>JAKQGD010000453.1 GCA_029573365.1 Bacteroidota bacterium
GCAGTTTCAGATTTGAGAGAATGCCTTTAGCTAAAGAACCCCATATTTATTTGATTACTGTACAAAAAAAAGGTGAAAAGTACGGAAACAAGCTTGAAAATGAAGAGCCTTCACGTGCCAACTACCTGCCATTCTTATATGCTGCAGGTAAAAAAGTCATTATAAGTGCTGATGTTGCCAATATGCTATTGTCTGCCGATATATCTGGTGATGTTGATGGAAACAGGAGTCTCATGGCTTTGGCGAGAGCCCGGGTTAATTTGTATAAAAAAAATAACACTTCACTGGAATCCATGGACGAGTCCAACTTATTAGAGCATGAAGAAGCCAGGTTCAGGTTTCAGGCTGGTCTCAATAACTTTGCTGACAGCCTGGACAATTTTTACACTGATGTGCTGGCCTTGAGGTGGATGAGTCCTGAAGGTGACTATGAGAGGATACCGGAGTTTGTCAAGTCACGGTGCCAGAAATATTCTAACTCAGATTTTAGCAATCACCCATGGCAGAGACAGTTGTGTGCAAGAGCAGAGACTCTGCCATCCATTGCAGGAGAGGTTTTGCCTGATTTTATGTTACCATTGCTCCATGGAGACAGCACCTCACTGTCCAGCTTGCTAGGTGCCAAAATGACGGTCGTAGACCTGTGGGCCTCCTGGTGTGCTCCGTGCCGCAGGGAAAACACGACAGTATTGGTACCACTTTGGAATAAGTATCATCACGCAGGATTCCAGATCGTGGGTTATGCCCTGGACTCCAGCAAAAAGGGCCTCGAAACGGCCATAGCCCGGGATGGAGCGGACAAATGGCCTCAAACATCCCATTTACAAGGTGATGTTTCACCTTTTTTCGAAAAGCTAAGAATATCCACCATCCCGGCCAACTATATCCTCGATGCACGTGGTGTCATCCTGGCTAAAAATCTGCACGGGGAGGAGCTTACAGCCTTTGTGGACAAATATATGGAAGAAAGCATAAGGTGAAAATAAAGCAGGGTGTTACCCTACACACCTATCCCAGTAATTCTACCATGGCGGGTATCTTTGTTCCTGCCATCTGAGCAGGTGTGTCGCCATCGACATTGGGAATCGATTTGTCGGCACCAGCTTCCAGGAGCATTTTCATGCAAGCCATAAAAACGTCCGGATCGGCGGCCTCTGTGGTCCTGAAACCGTGTGCTGCCCAGAGGAGGGGTGTGCCTTTGAAATCGTTGCAGAGCTGGTTAACAGGTGCCCCGGCTTCCAGAAGCTCTCTGACGAGGGCGTACCTGCCGCACCACGCCGCCCAATGAAGGGCTGTACCTCCGTAAGTGCCTTTATGTGATAGGTTGGCTCCATGTTTTATGTAAAGACTGCCCAGTTTGTCTGTATACAGGCTGGCTGCCGCTATAAGGGGCGTATCCCTACCTTCAGCCGGAAGGTTGCCGTCGACAGATGCACCGGCTTCGATCAGCAACTCTGCCATACGGACTGCAGAGTCTTCGTCTATCATGTGACAAAATACTGCGTCGCATAGCCTGTGCAAAGCGTGGGCTGTGGGGCCATCTTGTCCCGGAAGGGCAATTTCTGCATTGGCTGATACAGGGTTGGCATCGAGAAAGGACTTGAGACCCTGTATGTCGTTGTTGTAAATATACTGGCTTATGTCCATGTTATAAAGTTTAAAAATTATTTACCGTTAAAATAGAGCATGACCCACAGTACTATGAGTACCACAATGGCTGAAGAAACAACATCCTGCCATCCATAGCTTAGTCTGTTTTCTGATCGCTGTTCGACAGTAAGGGTGTTCATGGTAAGTCCTGCTACTTTTTCCGGTGCGGGTGTTTTGCTCAGAAGACTGATGACGATGGTTGTGCCAAGGCAGAAGACAAGTGACATTACTCCGAAGTGAAGAAAATTGATGGTCCCCAGATTGTAAAGGAAATTTTCAGGTGAGATAATGCCTTTACCACACAATACCTCCAGAAATATACGCAGCATGGCCAGGCAGAAACCCGCCACCAGGGTTACATAGGCTCCGTTGGCATTTATTCTGGGCAGGAATATTCCGAGAAGGAAGACGGCAGTGATGGGCGGAGCTATATATGCCTGTACTGACTGCAGGTATTCGTAAAGGACACCGGAAATATTGGACATAATCGGAATCCATATGATGCCTGCCAACACTACAGCCACGGTAGCCATTCTGCCAACAGCCACCAGTTTTTTCTCTTCGGTTTGGGGATAAAATTTTTTATATATGTCTATGGTAAAGAGGGTAGAGCAAGAATTGAAAACGGAGGCCAGGGAGCTCATCAGTGCTGCCAGCAATCCGGCAGCAACAAGGCCTCTTACGCCGCTGGGCATGACTTGTTTGAGCAGGCTTGCAAAAGCTTCGTCTGACTTTTCCCAATGTAATATCCCTCTGTTTTTCAGCACCAGGGCAATAACTCCGGGTATCAGAAACAGGAAAACCGGCATGAGTTTAAGGAAAGCTCCAAAAATGGTTCCCCGCCTGCCTTCTTTGAGATTTCTGGCAGTCAGGGCTCTCTGTACTATGTACTGGTCGGTGCACCAGTACCAGATGCCAACGATGGTACTTGTGAGGAAGAGGGAAGGCCATGGGTAATCAGGGTCAGAAGCAGGTCTCCACATGTTAAAAAACTGAGGTCCCAGTTCGCTGACCATGGAGTTCCAGCCTCCGGCAGCATTGAGCCCTATGATGGTCAGGGTGCCGGCTCCCAGTACCAATACAACAGTTTGCATGGCTTCTGTGTAAACCACAGCCCGCATACCTCCGACGATGGTATAGATACCTGTAAGAACAACTGTAGCCAGGGCTCCGGTCCAGAATTCTATACCCAGCAGCGAAGACACAACGATGCCGCCGGCATAAATGGTTACTGATACCTTGGTGAGGATGTACGCTACTAGAGACATGATGGACAAAAACCTTCGTGAGCGGGCATCAAACCTTTTTTCGAGAAATTCAGGCATGGTAAACACACCACTTCTTGCATAAAAAGGCAGAAAGACCCAGCCAAGCAGGAGGACAATCCAGGCATGCAACTCGTAAATAATCAGCGGAAATTTGCCGGCGGCACCTGTGCCGGCCAGACCTACGACGTGTTCGGAGCCGATATTGGATGCAAAAATGGACGACCCTACGACAAACCAGCCTACATTTCGGCCCGCCAGGAAGTAATCTTCTGTGTTTTCTGATTTTTGCAAAATGACCCAGAGTGCCACTCCAAAAAGCACGGCAAAATACAGGCCAATGGCAATCCAGTCAATGGCGTCGAGTATCTGCATTTTAATACATTAAATTAGTTATGTATATTGATTAATGATGTTTTCAAATAGTTCCTGTCTTCCGCTGATTTTAGGGATGGGCCCTTGTGAACCTGCAATAAGGGCCAGATCTTCCATTGACAGTTTACCTTGCTCGTACAGAGCCCCCTGGCCATGGTCAAAGGAATTGTATCTTTCCTTCCTCAGTCTGAGGTAGTCCGAATGGGCGAGGATGGCATCAGCAGCTATCAGACCTCGGGCAAAGGTATCCATGCCGCCTATATGTGCTATGAAGAGGTCTTCGGGATTCGTGGAATTTCGTCTGATTTTGGCATCAAAGTTAATGCCTCCTCCCTGCAAGCCACCTGCTGACAGGATTACAAGCATGGCCTCGGTGATTTCGTAGACGTTGTTTGGAAACTGGTCAGTATCCCATCCATTTTGGTAATCACCCCTGTTTGCGTCAATACTGCCAAGTACTCCGGCGTCGGCAGCTACCTGCAGTTCATGCTGGAAGGTGTGGCTGGCGAGGGTGGCATGGTTTACTTCGATGTTGAGTTTAAAATCGTCCATAAGGCCATAGGTCCTCAGAAAGTTGAGGCATGTTGCCGCATCGAAGTCATACTGGTGTTTGGACGGTTCCATGGGCTTGGGTTCGAGAAAAAACCAGCCTGTGAATCCACGGCTTCTGGCGTAGTCTCTGGCGTTGGCGAGGAAGATGGCCAGGTGGTCCTGTTCTCGTTTCATGTCGGTATTGAGAAGAGACATATAACCTTCGCGGCCACCCCAGAATACGTAGTTCCGGCCTCCCAGCTTTATCGTGAGGTCCAGGGCGTTTTTTACCTGCCAGGAAGCATGGGCGACAACGCGGAAATCAGGGTTGGTTGCAGCACCGTTCATATACCTGGGATGTGAAAACAGGTTGGCAGTGCCCCAAAGTAGTTGCACGCCGCTTTCTGCCTGTTTTTCGCCCAGATAATCGGCCATAAAATTGAGTCTTTTTACCGATTCATCCAAAGACTCAGACTCATCGATGATGTCGAAATCATGGAAACAATAAAACTCTGTTCCCATCTTGGTCATGAATTCGAATGCCGCATCTGCTTTGGCCATAGCCACCTGATAAACATCTCCGGCCTGATTCCAGG
>JAKQGD010000457.1 GCA_029573365.1 Bacteroidota bacterium
CATACAGGACAACATTATGACAAAGCCATGAGCGAAAGCTTTTTCCAACAACTCAATATTCCTGAGCCACAACTCAATCTAGGTGCAGGAGGTGGTACACAAGCTGAGCAAACAGCAGCCATCATGGTTGGTTATGAAAAAGCCTTGTCAGAGCACAAGCCTGACTTGTGTATAGTAGTGGGTGATGTAACTTCGACGATGGCCTGTGCTATAGTGGCAAAAAAAGCATGGGTCAAAGTGGCCCACATAGAAGGAGGTATACGGTCAGGCGATATGACCATGCCTGAAGAAGTCAACCGTATAGTCACTGACAGCATTACCGATTATTTTTTTACCACTTCGGCAGTGGCCAACCAAAACCTGGTATTTCAGGGAGTATCGCCTGATAGGATTTTTTTTGTTGGCAACACCATGATCGACTCGCTGCTTGGAAATCTGGACAGGCTGAAGAAACCAGAATTTTATGACCAAACAGGCCTTGGCCAAACAAACTACCTGGTGGCTACACTCCATCGTCCCTCCAATGTAGACAATGCAGATAATCTGACAAAACTACTAGGACTGATTAATGACCACTGTGGAGATTACAAGGTCGTCTTTCCTATGCATCCGCGAACACAAAAAATATACGAATCCACCGGCAGGGTATTCGATAAATTGTTTATCACCGGACCGATGGAATACCTTCAATTTATCTACTTGATCAAAAATGCATCCGGTGTAGTCACTGATAGCGGCGGCATTACCGAAGAAACAACAGTACTTGGAGTGCCATGCATGACCTTAAGGGACACTACAGAACGACCTGAAACTGTCACTGTTGGCACCAATGAAATGGTAGGCACGCAACCTGAAAACATTATCCCCTATCTCAATAAGCTTATTAAGGGTGAATGGAAAAAGGGAGGAATTCCTGAGCTTTGGGATGGAAAGACGGCAGACAGGATTGTGGAGGTGATTGGAGGGTTGGCGTATTAGCTTGTTGGCGAGTTAGCGTGTTGGCGTGTTAGCG
>JAKQGD010000467.1 GCA_029573365.1 Bacteroidota bacterium
TTCGGCTCTGCATTTTTACTCGGCAGAAGAGATGCAGGAGTTCCTGGTCAAAGCCGGCTTCAAGCAGGTTACGGCCACAAAGCTCTTCTTCGGAGCCGCGGCTGTTTACACGGCGGTAAAATAATCACCACAGACATAGGCAATGGCAAATAGGTTGATACTTATTAACCAGTGGTGAACATGGATTGTCCTTCAGGTGCTAATCAAATATTAAGAATAGTGGAGTACATGCAAGGTGGTTGCACAGTTGGTTGAGCGAAGCTTTGACATTCGAAATTCTGTTTGTCGATAATTACCCTCATATTCATCTTAATTTAAAAAAGAGTTAGGCAAATGTATACTATAAATCTTAAACAAAATAAGCCAGGAGGATAGAAACGTGAGAAAAGTAGCTGTAGTAGGCATCGGGATGACAAAGTTCAGTGGCAAGCAGAGCAAGACAGCCGTGGAATTGTTAGCTGAAGCTGCCATGGATGCCATAAACGAGTCAAATTTGAAACCTAAAGACATACAAGCTCTTTTTATGGGATGTGGTTTAGGAGACTTTGAGGAGGGGCAGATGCAATTACAAGGCTTCGCTGCAGATCATATTGGTGCCTCTAATATCCCTGCCAACAGATATGAAAACGCCTGTGCCTCATCCAGTGCCGCGTTCCGAGACGCTTTCATGTGGGTGGCCTCAGGCTTCTATGATATAGTACTGGCCTGTGGCACCGAAACTGCCGCCAAAATGGGAACGCCTTTAGCCACGCGAACCTTTGCTATGGGCAGTGATAGCCGCTATGAATATCCTTGTGGGATCACCTTCCCCGGTGTTTTTGGTCTGTTGACTCATCTATACTCAAAAAAGTACGGCGTTCCGTTGGAAAAGCTAAAGCAGCAAATGGCCCAGGTGTCTATTAATTCGCATTACTATGGTGCTCGCAACACAAAAGCACACTTCCGGAAAGAGATAACTATGGATGATGTGCTAAATAGTGCTATGGTCTGTCAACCTCTTCAGCTTTACGACTGCTGTCCGTTTTCGGATGGTGGCTCAGCAGTTGTCCTTGCCTCGGAGGAAAAAGCGAAAAATTTGACCAGCAAGCCGGTCTATGTTGTTGGTGTTGGGCAGGCCTCAGCCGGCAACTTAATGAGCCAAAAGGACTACTTGCCCAGGATTAGATCCAGAGAGATTGCTGCCAAACA
>JAKQGD010000483.1 GCA_029573365.1 Bacteroidota bacterium
GCTTCAGCGGATATGTCCCTTTATTGCAGGCTCTGGAACTGGCAGGTGTTGCGGTGGTCTTCTCCGCAGGAAATGCAGGCCCTGAACCTGAAACCATCACACCTCCCCATAATATAAATATCAATGTAGTCAATTCGTTTACCGTAGGTGCCCTTAACGGGAATGTAGCTTCACATCCCATCGCATCTTTTTCAAGTATCGGCCCCTCTCACTGCCCCGGAGAGGGTTCACTCAAAATAAAACCCGAAGTTTCTGCCCCTGGGGTTCAGGTGCGTTCGTGTGTACCTGACAACGGATATGATTTTCTGAGCGGCACCTCTATGGCATCGCCACACGTAGCCGGTGCTGTGCTGCTTCTAAAGGAAGCTTTCCCATACCTGGGAGGCAGAGAATTGAAACTCGCCCTTTATGAATCCGCTACCGATCTTGGCGACCCAGGCGAAGACAACAAATTTGGTATGGGTATCATCAATGTATACCATGCCTATCTTAAACTCATGGCTGATGGACATGTGCCGGTACCCGGTCATGTCAACAGGGATGCGGTGCTCCTTGACATCAAAACATCTCCACTGGCGTGCGGCAATACATATCAGCCTGAACTAACCGTAGAAAATGCAGGTATGGACACCATAACACAGCTTGCATTTACCATCACAGGACCTCCTTTTAACCTCCAGACACAATGGACCGGATTTATGCTGCCCGGAGAAAGAAAAACCATCCTTCTGGCCATCACCGACCTGCCTGTTGCTGAGGGAGAAGTGGAATTTAGAATATCTGCAGTAAATGGAGAAGCTGACCAGAAAGAGCTCAACAACCTGAGGTATCTCAAACTCAAATCAACAGACAGACAAGCGTCAGCGACACCGCTTGATATGCCCCATGTGCTGTGCCAGGGGTCTGAAACTTACCTGACACGGCCTGATTACCAGGGTACGGCAAAAATGTCAGTCCGCTGGTATGACGATGCTTTTGATGGTAAATTGCTCGGAGAAGGCGACCGTCTTTACGTTAGGGCAACCAATGTACCAAGGCCCTTATTTGCTGAACTCTCGTTTAAAGACAAAGTGGGGGCAGATGTACACAATTCAGGAGAAATCACGTACCCGGAACTGGTGGACGGCGGACTCATATTTGATGCTGAAGGTCCTTTTATGCTGGATTCTGTTTCAGTTTACAGCAAAGTAAGCGGCATCCGCGATTTTTATCTGTACAATGAGCAGGGAGACTCGGTAACATCTTCCAGAAAATTTATAAATAAACCCGGTATAAACAATGTAAAACTGGGCTGGAACATATCTGCAGGTAAAAACTACAGGATTATAAACAAGGCGGGTAAACCACTGGGAGTACAAACCGGGATACAGAATTTTCCCATAACCTCTTCTGATCAGATAGTGACCATCAAAAAGGGTACAGACGGAGACAATTACAACATATTTTACAACTGGAGGATTTCGTATATACACCCTTGCGGTCGTGTCATGTATCCCGTGACCGTCAGACAAGACAGTGTGGCCGGCAACCTTGATTTTTCACTGTCTGCTGATACCCTGAGTCTGCCTGACCAAAACGAGCTTACTATCACCGACCATTCGACCGGCATCGAAAGATATACCTGGGACATGGGAGACGGAAGTTCCTACACATCCCGCGATGTAATACACTCCTATAGCCGGGAAGGAAAATACAACATTATACTTGCGGCAGTGGATTCGACAGGTTGTCCGCTGACGGCTAAGGGAGATGTAACCGTATTTTTAGCTACTTCTCAGCCGGAGGTTATCCCTTTTTCCAACATACCGCTTGTCAGGCCCAACCCTGTAGTAGAAACTTTGTTTGTAGACCTCCCCCATCAACTGGCATCCGGTACGGTGAAGTTTGAAATTATGGACAGCCAAGGAAAACAAAAATTAAAGACCACAACATCAGGCAGAAAAACGGTCAGTATCGATGTATCACATTTGCCGCAAGGTCTATACATCTTAAGGGTCAAAGAGGGGCAGACAAGCCACGACGTGAGGTTTATCAGGAACTGATGTTTAAAACAGAATCGGTGCAAGGGTTGTTAACGTAATTAAAATCAGAATATGGCATTTGACGATATTGACAATTTACCTATCGGATGGGCTGACCACGAAGACATAGCCATGAAGTTGTATGACAGATTTGGAGACGACTTTGACGAAGGCAAAATATACCGGATTAGGTTTACTGACCTGATTGACTGGGTGATGGAGATTCCAAATTTTGAAGGTAAACGGGAAGATTGCAATGAAGGACACCTGGAGCAGATACAGGCCAAGTGGGTGTATGAATGGCGTGACAACCAGTGATATCGGTATATGGATTTCAAGAAGTTTCACTCAGTAACCACCCTGGTTTTTGATGTCGACGGTGTGTTTACGGATAGTAATGTAATCGTGCACGAAAATGGAGACCACATCAGGACGATGAGTACCCGTGATGGTCAGGCAGTAAAATTCGCCCTTGAGGCGGGGTATCATGTGGCTGTCATTACCAAAGGATTTTCGGACGGAGTGGTCAGGCGTTTTGAATTTCTGGGAGTGAAACACATTTATTACCGACTAATGGAAAAATCGGCTTCCTTTGATAACTTGGTGTCAAAGCTGGGCCTGAAAAAAGAAGAAATCCTGTATATGGGAGACGACCTTCCTGACCTTGTCAACTTTGAAAAAGCAGGCATTTCCGTTTGTCCGGCTGATGCCGACCATGAAGTCATCAGAAAAGCAGATTTCATCTGTGCACATAAGGGAGGCCAGGGATGTGTCAGAGAAATCATAGAAAAAGTAATGAGGATCCAGGGAAAATGGGTATCCTGAATCAGGCCCTTGCCTACCTCAAAGTCCTGCGACCTGTCAACCTAATCATAGTAGGGCTGACCCAGGCTTTTTTACAGTATTATGTCATCCAGCCTATATTTAAAGAAAGTACGGTGCTTCATGGTATGACGGCCCCTCTTTTTATTATGGCAACGATGCTTATTGCTGCAGGAGGCTACCTAATAAATGATATTTTTGACCAGGAAACGGATGTTATTAACAAGCCGCAAAATACTTTTATTCCCAGGCCTATATCACTTGCATCTGCAAAGCTGTATTATTTATTAATACTTATGGCAGGCCTGATTTTGTCTGTTGCGGCAGGTCAGAGAGCAGGAGCTATACATCTGATATGGATTTATCCGTTGGCAGCAGGTCTTTTGTATGTCTATTCGAGGTGGCTAAAATCGACCCCCTTGTGGGGCAATGTTTTAGTAAGCCTGTATATAGCTTTTGTATGGATCATACTTTTTGTGGCACAACTGGCTATTGCCCGTGCCTCAGAACCTTCAGAAAAAACATCCCTGCTGACCGAAATCTGCCTTTTTTACGGTCTGTTTGCTTTTCTTACCAATCTGATCAGAGAAATAGTAAAGGACATAGAAGATGTGGACGGTGACAGAGAAAGCGGACTCAGAACCACCGCTGTGGCATGGGGCACAGGCAGATCAAAGATATGGATTTTCGTGCTTTGCGGTGCCGCCATTTTATCTCTTGCCGGCTGGATGGTTTACAGTCCTTTTCTGGCCACTTTTGAGATCAGGATGTATTTTCTCCTTTTTGTATTGGCACCTCTGGTAAGTGTATTTATTAAGGTTAAGGGTGCCTGTAAAAGAGAGGAATATTCGGCGATAAGCCGCCTTTTAAAACTGATTATGGTTGCCGGGATGGTCAGCATTTATCTGGTAGCCCGACAATATTTATAAACATCATCACATGCATTACAAATCAGACCCAGTCACGCTCATCCTGGGCTCTAAATCTCCCCGCAGGAGCCAGCTACTCAGAGAGGCGGGTTTCGAATTTGAAATCAGAGTTCAGGATGGTGACGAAGCCTTTGACCCGGATATGCCCCCTCTGGATGTAGCCGTATACCTGGCCAAAACCAAGGCTGCGGCTCTTAGGCACACTTTGTCAGAAAACGAGGTCCTGCTCACCGCTGACAGTGTGGTAATCCTTGACGGCATCATTTACAATAAGCCAGCAGACTATGACGAAGGCATAGCCATGCTGAGCTCACTGTCCGGTAGGACACACACAGTAGCCACGGGAGTATGTGTCACTACGCTCAAGGAGGAGAAGGCATTTACCGTGATTACCGAGGTAACCTTCGACATCATTACGGCTGACGAAATGGACTATTACCTCAGGCATTTTCACCCTTATGACAAGGCGGGAGCCTACGGCATACAAGAGTGGATAGGCTGGTGCAAAATCAGCAGGCTGCATGGATCTTATTCCAATGTCATGGGATTGCCCGTAAGGGAAGTATATATGGCACTCAGAGATTTTGGCATCACTATCTGATATTTTTTTGGCTTTGACAGCCAATAATATCATCCTTATCCCCATAAAAACTGTTTTAATTATTACCTTGTCACCTCAAATACATAAAACAAAAAAATGAAAATCCACCAAAACCAGGTTGTATCACTCCATTATAGGCTTAATGAAGACAATGCCGAAGGCGAACTCCTTGAAGAAACATATGATGGCGAACCAATGGCATTTATTTTCGGTACGGGCATGATGCTTCCCGCCTTCGAATCACATCTCGAAAACAAGGAGGTCGGCGAATCTCTAACCTTCGTGCTTGAGCCTGAGGATGCCTATGGCTATTATGAAGAAGAGGCAGTGATAGACATTCCGATAGGAAATTTCCTGGACGATGAAGGCAATCTGGACACCGACAAGGTTAAAGCAGGAGCTCCTATATCTATGCATGATCAAGAAGGCAGGGCCTATCATGGTGTGGTCGAAGAAGTAAAGGAAGAAGCTGTGGTGGTCGACTTTAACCATCCGATGTCCGGCAGGACTCTCCACTTCAGTGTGGAAATCATGGAAGTAAGACCGGCTACGGAGTCAGAACTGGACCATGGCCATGTGCACCACAACGGAGAGGACCACCACTAACCAATTACTTTTCAACCAGACAAGCCAACATATAACCCCCTAGAATATGCTGTCTACCGTAAAAGAAATATCAGGTCACATCATTGACATCCATGGCCGGAGGATTTTTACCGGAACCGTTACAGTAACCGAAGGCAGAATCTCCTCTATAAGAGAGCACTCTGACGTACCTGACCGTTTTCTCATGCCGGGGTTTACAGATGCTCACATCCATATCGAAAGTTCGATGGTGACGCCCTACGAATTCAGCAGGGTCGCCTGCAGGCATGGCACGGTAGCCACAGTCTCCGACCCACATGAAATAGCCAATGTCTGCGGCATGGAAGGTGTACGTTATATGACAGAAAGTGCCCGGGGAGCAGCCATAAAGATATTTTTCGGGGCACCATCATGTGTGCCTGCCACGGGGTTTGAAACCGCCGGAGCTGTGCTCGGGCCTGATGATGTAGACACGCTGCTGGCATCAGACGATATCTGGTATCTGTCGGAGATGATGAATTATCCCGGTGTGCTACACGAGGACCCAGACGTAATGTCCAAGATAGCGTCATCTCGCAGACACCATAAACCCGTCGATGGACATGCCCCTGGCTTACGTGGTGAAGATGCCCGTAAGTATATATCACATGGCATCACCACGGACCACGAATGTGTAACCCTAGATGAAGCCCTGGACAAGCTGAGATACGGCATGAAAATCATCATCAGGGAAGGCTCAGCAGCCAAAAACTTTGAAGCTTTGCATCCGCTGATAGGACAATATCCCGGTTTTGTCATGTTTTGCAGTGACGACAAACATCCTGACGACCTGGTAGAAGGGCACATCAATACATTGGTCAAAAGATCGCTGACTCTGGGTTATGACCTTTTTGATGTGCTTAAAATAGCATGCATCAATCCCCTGGTGCATTACGGACTGCCTGTCGGACAACTTCGGGAAGGTGACCGAGCCGATTTTATTGTCATCGAAGACACCAAACACTGGAATGTGGTCATGACAGTGATAGAAGGAAAAGTAGTCTATTCGGATGGCAAGTGCCACCTGGCACAAAAGCAGGAAGCAGCTATAAACAATTTTGATACCGATAAAATACAGACCTCCGATCTTAAGGTAACTGCCATACAGGGGCCTCGTGACATCATCCTTGCAGTAGACGGGTCACTCATCACAGAAAAAGGTGTGGCAAACCTGGAGAAAGAAGATGGCTTCCAACTGGCAAATCCTGAAGAAGACATTCTCAAGATTTGTGTGATAAACCGCTATGGTAAGTCAAAGCCTGCAATAGGCTTTATTAAAAATTTTGGCCTTCGCTCATGTGCCATAGCTTCCACCGTTGCCCATGACTCTCATAATATCATAGCTGTGGGCGACGATGACGAACTCATAAAAAATGCAGTAAACATGCTGGTGGAATCAAGGGGAGGCCTTTCATTTGTCAGCAATAATACACAAAAACACCTGCCACTGCCGGTGGCGGGACTCATGAGTGACAAAACTGTGGAAGAGGCAGGCTTGCTTTATGCCGAGATGTCCAGCCTGGCAAAATCTCATGGCAGCCGCTTGCATGCACCATATATGACGCTTTCGTTTATGGCTTTGCTCGTTATTCCTAAAATCAAGATGAGTGATCTGGGACTTTTTGATGCGGAGGCGTTCAGGTTTTACGGCGAAGTGTAATCCAATCAGAACCTCCTTCTGATCAATTGTTTTTCAGCGGATTTTTTTTGATAAGGCTGTATAGGTTGCCTGATTTTATTCCAATATTTAAAAATCAGATAAAGGCCGGCAAACAAGAGACCGAATTCAATCACAAAAACATGTTTGCCTTTAAAAAAGGATGCTACAGTATAAAATAGACTAATAACAACAAGTAACCATGCAAATGCAAAGTAAATTTTTGAAGCGGACTTCTTATTTCTTTCTATTTCATAATAAGCAATAACCGCACTGAGGTTGTTTGTAACATCGGTGATTAAACTCTTTTCGGCCGGAAATTTCTGGTTGAGGGTTTTAATAATCTGATCAAAATCTTTGCCCTCGGAAATTAAGTTTTCAGCCAGCGTTTCGATTACTCCGACAGAGTAATTGTTGGCTGCGTCGCCGTCACCAGTAGCTATGTAGACAATATTGGCATTGGACGGGTTTACCACAATGGCAGATACACCAAGTGTAGCCTGATTGTCTGTGGTAGTGACCCATGTAGAACCTCCATCGTTTGTTTTCCAAAGACCGCCACCGGCAGCCCCAGCGTAGACTATTTGGTTGTTGGTTGGATGAAAGCCTATGGAATTTATACGTCCATGGCCTGCATAGCCTCCGTCACTGGAAGAAGGGCCCAGGCTGGTCCAATTGGAAGGCAGTCTTTTGCCCTGCCTGTTTTCTCTTAAAAATTTATTGAATTCCTCTATGTTTTTTCCTGCAGCCGGAAAATTACCGTCCTTGTCCACACGTGGCTCCCAGTACCACTCCCATCGTTTAAATTGTTTCCAACCCTTTGTGTTTTTGAGATCCTTGCCCTGCCAGTAGGCATTGTAGGCTGCCTGTATCTTATAAAAATTGAGACTGTCACCTGAAATCTCCAGTCCCGGTACCCACTGCTGGGACTTTACCGAAGTGGCAGGCATGCTGAAGACAAAAATTAAAACAACAAAAAGTAAGATGGTTGTGTGTATTCGTTTTGGTAAAAAGTCTGCAAAATTCAGTAAAAAATTTCCATTGGCTTTAGCCAAAAAATCGTAAAGACGCGATGACCCAAACCACTGTCTGTGGTCATATCAAATCAATTTGCTCCTTTCTTTAATTGCAAAAGGAACAACTTTAATTGCCAATCTATGGGGTTTGTATGCGTTGCAACAAACAAAATTCCGAAATATTTTGGATACAAACATATAAAGTGTTCAAATGATTTTTAGATAATAAAAAAGTGACGGAATTCTGATCTTTTAGGACAAAAGTCACAATACGTTAAAAATCCATACGCCACCTCACGTTGATTCTTCTGCCGGTGAGATTATTGGGCAGTGCGTATTCTTCGTTAGTGAGGGTTTTTACCCAATTGACAGAGGCCTGGTTAGCTATCTGCAGGAGGTTGAAGGCCTCGATGCTGATCCAGCTGTTTTTACAGAATCTTAGTGGATGGTGGGGTTTGCGTTTGAGCCACGCCTCTTCCCAAAGCTGAAAAGAAAAACCTATGTCTACCCTGTGGTATGGCTTGAGACGGAAAAAATTGCGGAATTCTGTGTTGTTGATTCTGGGTCCGTAGGGCAATCCTGTGCCGAGCGAAAAGTTGAGATTTACCTTTACATTTTTGTTGCTGGGCAGGTAGTCCTGGAAAAACATATTAAGGGTCATGAGCTGGTCAGTGGGTCTTGGCACGTCTTTTACGACCACTGGCACCCTTACTGAATCGACAACTTCATACCGCAGGTGGTTGACACCATTGAGCTTTTCTCTGGCCGTGAGGAATGACAAATTGATCCATGACTCCGCACCGGGCACAAACTCACCGTTGATTCTGAAGTCCCAGCCCATGATGTAGCCGGTACTGTTGTTTTCGCCGGCGTATCTGATCCTAACATTGTCAAGCTCGTAGGAAACCATATCCCACAGGTTTTTATAGTACACCTCGGATATGATCCTGAATGGTCTGTTACTTACGGCTTCCCATGTAAAATCATAGGTGAGGCCCGCCACAAGGTGCACGGACTTTTGCGACCTTAGACCGGTATTGATTGAACCATCGGGACGCCGCATCTCGCGGTACAGCGGCAATTGGTTGTAAACACCTCCTGCCAGCTTAAATGATATGTCCTTTTTCCACGTGAGTGGTTTGTATAACAGTTGCAACCTGGGGCTAAAAAACCACTCGTTATTGAGCGACCTGTATGTAGCCCTGACGCCGCCGGTGATTTTGTACTCGGCTTTGTCGGTATGTATCGTATAGCCATCCTGCATATACAGCTGCACTCGGCTGTTGCGTACGAGGTTGCGAGACTTTAGCACGTGGTTGAGGTCGAGATAGGTCTCATCGTAGGGCAGAGAATAGCCTGCGGAGTCGAGGCGTTCCCATTCATTGAGGCTGTCGTCAAATTTTTCTTGCTGGTATCTGGCGCCCCACTGAAAAAAATGTATGTGTTTGCCGCCTGCATTGGTTTCCCTGGTGATCTCGAGGCCTCCCTTGTATTCTATGTTGTTGATGGTATTGAAGAGAAAATTTCTGGCATAGGTGTGCTGTGTGCCTGTACCGAGTACAGCAATTTCCTGTCCGGTGTTGTCACCAAGGGCCGTCTCTATCTGCGAAAGCCTGTAATTGCCCAGGATGTCAAATTTCTCTTCTTCTGAGGCTCTGTAAGCCGAGGCCATGAGCTTCATGTACAGAGGATTGGCTTTACGCTCGGGCACCCATGTAAAGGTGAGGCCCGACATGCCATAGTCAAAACGGTCGTTTTCTTGCCCTTCAAAGATTGTATTCAGCTCCAGCTGAAAGTCAATGGTCCCCTTTTTACTTCTGCCTGACGAAGGCCTGAACCTATAGTTGCTGCCATTGTAATTGCCTATTGCTGAGATCTGCAGACTTTTGGAAATGTCATAGCTTAGAAATGCCTGGATATCTGTAAACGAAGGCACGTATTCGCCTTTGATATCCGAACTGCCGAGCAGGTAGGCGTTGGTTTTGTACCTTGCTCCCAA
>JAKQGD010000485.1 GCA_029573365.1 Bacteroidota bacterium
TTATACTTTATAGTTGTTATATTAAGCCTGAAGAGATCATTAAAAAACAATATAAATACGCCACGTAACAAGTGGTATGAAATCAGACTTGTTATCGCTGCATTCACCCCATAGCAAAGACGTTCAAATTTGGGCTTTAGCCCTGACCCGGCAGTTTTGGGACAAGGCGTGCCAGGCATACAAGGTGCTAATTTGATTTTGTCATAATTTTTGCTTTTTGAGGTAAAATTTCGCCAAAATCTTTTCCCATTTTCTTTGATACGACGGATTTTAATCCGTCGTAATCAATATCACACCCCTATGCGGAATTTTATTGCCATCTGAAATTAATCCTGCCGATACGTACATAAAACAAAATCCTATGCCTTATGAAAAGATATTTCAAAATCGTAGATATAAATATTTTCTTGTCCTTTCATTTTGTTGACCCTTTGCTTACTGTCGCCCAGATGACGTGCTGATAAAATATATCCTCTATTAACAGCCTGCACCAGTTTGACAAAGCCATTTGTTTCCAGCGAACTAAGGAAAATCAACGGATTTTTTACAGACGTAATATGTGTGTCGGTCTGGATTTTGATCTTTTCTGTCAGTGTCGTATTAACATGGATACTCACCTTCTCCAGAATGTTGTCGTGGCCTGGTGGAAGATGAATTTCATTGTAATTTATTGTTTTATTTAGACTATTGATTAATTCTTCAAGCGGACAGATTTCGACAGAAAAGAAATCATAGGACGAAATTTTTTCCTCGAAAGTAAACGGAAGAATTACAGGTTTTATCGGTCTTCCTTTTTTAGCTAATAGTTTTATAAGGTTGTCTCTGTATATTGTCTCCTGTTCGGAAATGAGGTCATACAAGAAAGACAATGAATGGATCAGACTGAATTCTTCTTTTTTCTTCTGCAGGTAAAATTGACCGGACTCAGTCAAATGTTTTTTTATTTCTATTTCTTCTGATTGAATGCCAAATGCAGGGCTCTCAGCCAAACTACGGGGTGTTGTATTTACCAGTGTGTTTTTGGGACCCGAAGTGATTCTGCCATACTTATTTATAAAATGGTTTTCTATAATTCGGGCAGTATCTTCATCAAGATTTTCAGCCAAAAACACGACTTTATGTTCAGATGCATATTTTGTTACATAGTTTTCGTAATGAACATGATGATGTTCCGGGCCCTCAAAAGCCCTGTTGCCCGTGCCTGTTCCTATATAAAAGGGCAAATCCGTTTTTGGGTCAATATGTGCATATACATAATAGTCAGACATATCATTCAATTTCATTGGGCTCAAAAAGATCCATAACAATTACCGATATACACGATACAAAGATACAAGAAACACAATTAAGATATTATGTTATGAAGATTCATGCAGTAATATCTCCTCTTATATTGACGTTATTAAACCTCATTCCATACTATAATTTTTTACCTTGATGATTTGTGCTGCTATTGATACGGCTATTTCGTAGGCCGTTTCGCTTTTTATGTCGAGGCCTACGGGAGCATAGATGTGGCCCAGGATTTTACCGGGTGTTTCATTACCGTATGTATCGGCCATGGTTTTTATCTTGGATTTGCTGCCCAGCATGCCGAGGTATCTAAAAGGTTTGTTACAAATGGTGCGAAATGCAAGGTCATCGGTGCGGTAGCCTAGGGTCATAATGACTGCATATTCGGAAGGGCCGCCAGGGATCAGTTCTTTCAGGTGTTCGTAGCCGGGGACAACTGTTTTTTCATGAGCGAATACATTACGTTCCATGGTGGACAAGCCGGGACGATCGTCGTAGACTTTGATGTAAAAGTCCAGGTTTCTCATAAGTTCCGAGAGTGCCAGGGAGCAGTGCCCCCCTCCTATGATGTTTATAACGTTTTTCAGTCCCGTTTTTTCGTTGTAGTAAAAACTTGTGCCGTTGTGATTGAAGTTAAAATCCCTGGTAGGTATAACATCTTCAAAGTGGATGCCCGATTCTGTAATGACAAGGCTTCCGTTTCTTTGGTTTTCGAGCGAAGCCAGCAACCTGGCTATGTGTCGTACATCTTCATTTTTGACAGGGTATAACAAAATCGTTTGTTCGCCGGAGCAGATCATACCACTCTGTTTTTCAGCTTGTTTTGAATGAACCTGCCGGTGAATGGACCACTCAGCAGTACCTGACGCCAGCGATGATCTGGCGAGTTCAACAAACTTGTGTTCCATGATGCCTCCGCCTATCGTGCCACAAAAATGTCCGTCATCTGATACGGCCATGCTAAAACCATTGCGGCCGGGTGAGCTGCCCTTGCTGTCCGTGACCTGAAGCAGGATTGTTTTGTGGCCCGTTTCGGTTTTGTGCATTATAAACTGCCAAACGGTCCCATTGGCTGCGGGCATCAGTTCATTTTTTTGCGGTTTTCGAGGATCTGCCTAAAGGAACGGCCTCTGATTTCCTCTATGGTCAGACCTGTAGCCTGGACGTCCTCCAGCGTGATGGCGCCACTATTTAAGGCCCGTAAAAAGTAATTAAGCAATCCCTGGCCGGTGGCTGCATCGTCAAAAACATCGCCTATGAGTGTGGCACGGGCCGCTTTTTCGACAAAAATTCTGAGTCTTTCGGCAGCGTCGTCATAACTTTCCAGGAAGAAGGCAAATACGGCGGCAAATCGCATGGGCAGTTGTGCTGGATTTAGGTCCCAGCCCTGATAATAACCGTTCCACAACGAATGACGGATGTGGTCATACCCTTTTTTCCAGGCACGGTGTACAACTTCCCTGTTTTCGCGGAGCTGGTCGGTGGTGAGATTATCTCCCCTGTGCGGCCCTATAGGCATGGTGTTGGTGGCACCGTCGGAAAGCCAGATCCCTGTGTGTGCGAGTGCCACCTTGGTCATGTGGTGGGCAAAATCGCAGACAGGATGGTCCATCTCCTGGTATCTGGCCGTGATGCTACACGAGGCAGTGTAGTCATAGGTGCCAAAATGGGTGGCTATAAGCCTGCCTTCGCCGGCTCTTATAAAACGCATCAGTGGGTTTATGCCCATGTCATCCATGACCGCCTGCGTAGTCTCCACCATCATTTCCATTTTGAGGCTTCCTTTGTCGAGGTCGAGTTTATTTTCGAGGATTTCGAAAAACCTTACCAGCGTCGTCACCTGTTCGGGTATGGTCACCTTGGGGAGCATGACGACAAAATTTTCAGGGAGCCTGCCTCGAGTGTGGTTTATGAGGTTTGTCAGAAAAATGTCGAGAGTGCGAAGGCCTCTTTCTTTCATTTCTTCGGTAAAAGGTTTGATTCTGATACCGATAAATGGAGGTAGGGTATTGTTTTTCATGCCTGTGGCCACCTCTTCGGATGTTTCCAGGGCTGTGTTGTCTTCCTCTTCATTACTGCGGTTGCCATATCCGTCTTCAAAATCTATTCTGAAGTCCTCTATTGCTTCGGTCTGCAGCTTTCGGCTCACTTTGCGGTACACTTCGTAAGAGAGCCTGGCGGGGTGGTTGACGGCCTCTTCACCTTTGAGAGCGAGGTATTCCGCAGCCCATTGCTCGGGGCTTTTGGAGTCATCGAGCCGGTAGGCTCCTTCGAGACCGAAGACCTTGCCAAAGGCCACAAAATCAGGTGCGTATGCATTAAATATCTCTAGGGCACGCTGGCCTAGCTGTTTTGCAGAATCGGACCTGAACAGGTTGGCGCCGCCGTATACGGTATGTACCGGTTGTCTGTCGGCTCTGTCGCCCGGATAGGTCTTCTGAAATGCAAGGTTGGCATCTCTGAGAGTGCCGAAAATCTCATGTCTTCTGTCTGCGGGAATACTTAGTTGCATGTATAAATGTTTGCTTTTTATGAAAATT
>JAKQGD010000493.1 GCA_029573365.1 Bacteroidota bacterium
GTGGTGGATACAACGATGAGCTCATTTTTGCTATTGACAAAAAAACTGATGTTTATCTTTGTTTCAGCCTTGATGAATTTTTCGAAGTGAACGGATTCCAGCAAGTCTCTGATCTGTTTGTTTTCAGGCTTGGTTATAACAGTGCTTACATTGGCCGAAGCCATAGTAGCGGCCACGGAAAAAGCCGATACAAAAAGCAAATTTCTTAAAGTTCTCATGTGCTTAGAATTTAGGGTTAAAAATTAATGAATTGATTTTAAATACATTACAACCCAAAGACGTAAAAGCCTGATCCTAAGTTGCACGCCGGCCACCAACACTCATATTTACTCTACCAAATTCACAAATAATCAGACGACAGATAAAAAACGACATGTCAAAATTTTTCCTGCCCGGGCATAAATGTTACAAATTACTCTGGCAATGGGCCTTTCAGACTCCGTTGCCATAGTTTCATCCAGGCAACAAGCTCAGATTGATTCGTTTTCGGGCTACCTCCACGCCTGTAACCCTGACCTGCAACTCCTGTCCCAGATGCAGTACATCAGCAGGATTGCTTATGTATTTGTTTGTAATCTGAGAAATGTGTAGCAGGCCATCCTGCTTGACGCCAATATCAACAAATGCTCCAAAATTAGTCAGATTGGTCACAATGCCGGGCACAATCATACCTTCCTTTACATCTTCCACCGTCCTTATGTGCTGGTCAAAGGAAAATACTCTGGCTTCGCCCCTGGGGTCGAGTCCGGGTTTGTCCAACTCTGTGAGTATGTCCTGTATAGTAGGCAGTCCCGTTTTATCGGTGACAAAAGCTTCGGGTCGAATATTTTTGCGTAAGACCTTGTCTTCAAGAAAAGTACCTAAGGGCACTCCCAGAGAGGCGGCCATTTTTTCTACCACGAAATAAGATTCAGGATGCACACCGGTATTGTCAAGAGGCTGAGAACCTTCTCTGATACGAATAAATCCGGCACACTGTTCATACGCTTTGTCCCCGAGTCGTGGCACAGACTTTAGTTGTGATCTGTTTAGGAAATCGCCGTTTGCCGTTCTGTAATCCACGATATTTTTAGCCAGTGAAGGACCAAGTCCGGCTACATAGGTGAGTATGTGCCGCGATGCAGTGTTGACATTTACCCCTACTCTGTTGACACAGCTGACAACCGTCATATCCAGGTTTTCTCTTAATTTCCCCTGATGTACATCGTGCTGATACTGACCCACACCGATGGATTTAGGGTCGATTTTTACCAGTTCTGCCAGGGGGTCCATCAGCCTCCGGCCTATAGATATGGCACCTCTGACGGTGACATCCAGCTCCGGAAATTCTTCTCTGGCCACCTCAGATGCAGAATAAATGGAGGCACCGCTTTCGCTAACGACAAATACGTCTACTTTGTGGTCAAACCTGATTTCTTCTGCCAGGGCCTTGGTCTCCCTCGAGGCGGTACCATTGCCAATGCCTATTGCTGCTATATTGTATTTATCCGCCAAAAACCGGATGGTATCACCGGCTTCTGACCACTGGTTTTGAGGCGGGTGCGGAAAAATGGTCGTGCTGTGCAAGAGGCTTCCATTGGAATCCAGGCAAACCACTTTGCAACCCGTCCTGAAGCCCGGATCCAGGGCCATCACAGGCTTCTGACCCAATGGTGCAGCAAGAAGCAGCTGCCTAAGGTTTTCACCAAAAACCCTGATGGCTTCTTCATCGGCCTTTTCTCTGGATTCATTGATAATCTGGGTTTCTACTCCCGGAAAAATTAGCCTCTTGTAACTGTCATCTATGGCTCGGGCTATTATATCTGCCTCCTGGCCGACTGATGACCTTATGTATTTGCGGCTGATCATGGATACCGCTCTTTCGTCATCGATCTCCAATCCCACTTTTAGAAACCCCTCGCTGTCTCCACGCATCATGGCAAGAAACCGGTGGGACGGACACCGCGACAGGGGTTCAGAAAAATCGAAATAATCAAGAAATTTAGAAGCTTCTTCCTTCCTTTTGGGCACCACTTTGGATTTGATGATGGCAAACTTCCGGAACTGGTTACGAAGCCGGTCCCTGACGTCCTGGTCCTCGCTGACCCACTCTGATATGATGTCTGAAGCACCCTGGATGGCCATATTTTCATCTGAAACAGTACCATTGACATAACGTTCTGCTATAAAGTCAATGTCCTGGTTTCTCTGGCTCATGATGATTTTGGCCAGCGGTTCCAGCCCTTGCTCTATGGCTGCGTCAGCACGTGTTTTTTTTCTTTTGCGATATGGCAGGTAAATGTCTTCCAACTCATTGAGGTCATAACATTCTTCTATTTTTTTCCTGAGCTCATCGGAGAGCTTGCCCTGCTCTGAGATGGACTCCAGGATGGTAGATTTCCGACTTTCAACCTCCAGCAGTCTCTTTTGCATCTTAGCCACATCCCCTATCTGCACTTCGTCCAGGCCACCGGTCCTTTCCTTTCTGTATCTGGCAATAAAAGGGATGGTTCCGCCTTCGTCAAAAAGTCGCAGTGTACTGGCCACAGACTGCCGATGGATACCAAGGGCCGTTGATATCAGGTCAATATGTTTGGCGAAAGCCTGTTCAGACATATTACAAAATTTGCGACAAAAATAACATGCATCATCGGATAAATCATGCACTCACCTCACTGATATGTCGTGGGGGATAAGGTTAGGAAAAACATACCCTCCTTTCTTTTGTTAGAATGGTTCTAATATATTATGTTTGTTTTGTGAAGCGATTTCTCTCATATTTTGCCATTGTGGCCCTAACCTTATTTGCGGTACAATCTGCCAGAGCTACCCATAACCGGGCAGGTGAGATCACTTACAGGCAGACCGGTCCCTTGTCGGTAGAAATGACCATCATCACGTATACCAAGGCCAGCAGCGTCGCCGCCGACCGAGACAGTCTGGATGTATTTTGGGGCGATGGTACAAGGCAATTTGTCAAAAGAGACAACAACAGGACTAAATTTGAGCCCAACGATATAAAAATCAATTATTACATAGCCGAACACACTTATCCCGGACCTGCCACATATACGATTTCCTTTCAGGACCCCAACAGAATCGGAGGCATTCTCAATGTCAATTATCCCAACTCGATCGACATACCCTTTTTTTTGAGTACAACCTTTACCTTGCTGGATCAACAGTTTCAAGGTCTCAACAACTCAGCGGTCCTGCTGCAGCCTCCCATAGACATAGGGTGTGTAAATAAAATCTTTGTTCACAACCCCAATGCTTACGACCCTGACGGTGACAGTCTCGCATATGAATTGACTGCTCCTCTGCAGGCTGTAAACACTCCTGTGCCGGGATACAAACATCCTGACGAAATAGGTACAAGTGCAGGCAACAGTTTTACCATCAATCCGCTCACAGGCGAAGTGAGATGGAACAGTCCCAAACTACAGGGTGAATACAATATTGCCATAAAAATCAAAGAATACCGCAATGGAAAACTCATCAATGTCATTCTGAGAGACATGCAAATCCTCATACGGGCGTGTGACAACGAGCCTCCTGTGATCAAGGCTGAGGAATCATTCTGTGTCATAGCCGGCGAAACGATAGTGGTAGACATCGAAGTGGATGACCCCAACCAAAATCAGAAAGTAAAACTCAGTGCCACCGGAGGCCCCTTTACTGTAGCAGGTCCGGCACAGCTTATCGGCCCAGCTCAATACACACCGGTCAAGTTTACAGCTAAACTCGTGTGGCAGACAAATTGCCAGCATGTTTCTGACCAGTATTATCAGGTCGTGCTAAGAGCGGTAGATAATTTTTATGCAGATTCGTCTGGGCTGGCAGCCCTGAAAACCATCCGCATCAAAGTAGTCGGTCCTCCTCCTCAAAATCTCACTGCAAAATCCCAAAACGGCAATGTCCTCCTCGAATGGGACCAACCCTACCGGTGCGATGCCACTGCCGGGAACTACTTTCAGGGATTTTCTGTATGGCGAAAAATATCGAGTGCCAATTTTATGCCCGACACATGCAATCCAGGGCTGACGGGATCACCCTATGTCAAAATTGTAGCAAAAACGACAGCTTCGCAGGGAGGCAAATACTTTTATGAAGACACAAAAGCGGATCCCGGATACACATATTGCTACCGTGTGCAGGCAGAATTTGCAAAGCAGACCCTGACAGGCAATCCTTTTAACCGCGTGGAGAGCCTCCCATCCGACGAAGTATGCCTCGTGCTCCTCCGTGATTTGCCGCTCATCACAAAAACATCTGTGGATGTGACCTCTGTAACGGCAGGAGAGGTCCACGTACGCTGGACCAGGCCACTGCCGGCAGACCTGGACACCATCCAAAATCCGGGACCATACACCTACGAACTGTGGAGGTCTGCTGGCATGTCCGGTTTTGTTTTGGTAAACAGTCAGCAAACCCCTTACTTCAGTTCTAACATTGATACCAATTATTTTGATAAAAGTCTCAACACTCTTCAGAAACAATATTCATATTTCATCAGGCTCTTCAGCAAAGCAAAAAAAGTAGGAGACTGTCCTGCAGCCACAACTCTCTTCCTCACTGCCAGTCCGCAGGATAAGAAAGTGTTGCTCACATGGAGTGCCTCGGTCCCCTGGAGTAATCAAAGTTTTGACATATTCCGCAGAGACGACACAGGAAATTTTGTAATGATTGGCCGGACAACCGAATCAGAATTTACCGACTCAGGCCTGGACAACGAAAAAGAATATTGCTACAAAGTATTTTCAACAGGCACTTATTCTATTGACAACATAGAAGATCCCATAACGAATTATTCGCAGGAAACCTGCCTCAGGCCCTATGACAATGAGCCACCCTGTACACCTGCCATTACGGTCAAAAACATCTGCGACCAGCTCACAGGTGAAACCAATCCAAACGAGCTTTACAACATTGTTAACTGGGCCGTACCAGGCTGCCCGGGCATACCAGATGACATCAAATCATATAATATTTATTACTCAGAAACTACGGAGGGAAGTTTTTCGGCTATAGCCAATGTATCTGCGTCTGAAACCAGTTACCTTCACTATCCGGAAAACGGAATTCTGGGTTGCTACCACGTCACCGCCATAGACGAAAATGGCAACGAAAGTCCTGCAGGCACACCTGTATGTGTAGACAATTGTCCGAATTACATCCTGCCCAATACATTTACTCCCAATGGCGACGGCAAAAACGACATATACAAACCCAGGTTAAATCTCTTTATAGAGTCCGTGGAATTTAAGGTATTTAATCAATGGGGCAATGAAGTATTTAGCACCAAAGACCCGGATATCAACTGGAACGGAACCACCAACTCAGGAAAAGAGCTCAGCGATGGCACTTATTATTATACGTGTCTGGTTTTCGAAAAAAGGGTAACAGGTACCCGGCAAGCCAAAAACCCACTGACAGGATTTATTCATATCATAAGAAATTAATGTTTAGCGGCATCGTAGAAGATCTCGGAAAAGTAGTATCAATTGTCCATGAGGGCAGCAACATACATTTTACTATAGAATCAAAAATAAGCAGCGAAGCTTACATAGATCAAAGCATAGCCCATAACGGTGTCTGTCTGACGGTAGTCTCAGCTGCGGGCCAGAAACACACCGTTACCGCAGTACATGAAACATTGTCAAAAACAAATCTGGGCCTTTTAAAAGTAGGGGACTCCGTTAATCTCGAACGATCACTGACACCCGGCAGCCGTATGGACGGTCATTTTGTCCAAGGGCATGTAGACACAATAATTGATTGTTTTGCAGTCTCTGAAAAAGGAGGAAGCCATTTATTCGAATTTGTATTGCCTCCCACCAGTAGCACCCTCATTGTAGACCGTGGATCGGTCTGCCTCAATGGAGTCAGCCTCACCGTGGCGGATAAAACCCGCAATGGATTCAAAATAGCTGTTATACCCTATACTTTTGAACATACAAACTTTAAAAATCTGAAAGCCGGAGACAAGGTCAATGTAGAATTTGACGTGCTGGGAAAATATATAGTTAATTACCTGGAAAACCTGGTTTCAGACCCTTCATTACGCACAAACATTCTTCAATCTGTCAATAAAAAATGATAGCAAAAAAAATCCTTGTATATGCAGGTGGCATCTGTGCCATGATCTTTGGTCTTGCCAATGCCGGTCAACACCCTGTCTCAAGTAATAGTGGATACACAGGAGCCCCCGGAGATTCGGTTTGTTCTACCTGCCACACTGACGGCAATTCCAACATTGACGGTGAAGTGACCATAACAGGCCTTCCTGCCACCATCATGACCGGCAACACCTATAACATAACTGTGACAGTCACCAATCCAAACGGAAATGCTGTAAAGGCCGGATTTCAGCTTCTGGCTCTTAATGGACTCAACGGAAACGCCGGCAATATGGCCAATAATATGCCTCTTTCCAATACGTCAATACGAATGGTCAGCGGAGGTAAAAAATATTTCGGCCATCTAGACGCACAAGATTTTCCGGCTTCAAACATGCTTGAATATACTGTGGACTGGACAGCACCTCCCACCACCGGCACCAACCCTGTGATCAAGTTCTATGCTGCAGCAGTGGTAGCAAATGGCAATAACAACAATGGCCAGGATCTGGTCGTAACCACAAATGTGCAGGTACCCATCCAGGGACCTGCGACAGGTGTCTCGGCATCCATCACTAACGTTCAGGGTGTGCTTTGTGCAGGCACCAACACAGGGTCAGCCCTGGCCGTGGCCACAGGGGGTACAAGCCCTTATAGTTATCAATGGTCTAACAGTGTCACCACAGCTCAAAACACTACCCTCCCTGCTGGCACCGCCACTGTGACGATTACGGATGCATCAAGTACATCAGCTACAGCAACGACAACCATCACAGCACCCGCAGCAATCACATTGTCAGCATCTTCCAGTCCAGCCTGCTCAGGAGGCAGCAATGGTGCGGCCTTTGCCACAGGTTCGGGTGGCACGGGTTCCCTTTCCTATCTGTGGTCCAATGGCGTAGCCGGACAATCCAACAGTAACATTTCTGCAGGCACCTATACCGTGACCGTTACCGATGCCAACGGATGCACCAAGGCTACATCGACAACCGTCAATTCTGTAGCAAACCCTACGGTAACGACAACCGCCGTTGGAACAACCTGCGGGCAAAACAATGGCTCTATATCCACCACCGTGACGGGCTCATCAGGGCCTTATTCTTTTAACTGGACAGGAGGCCTCACAGGACAAAATCCGGTCAATGTGCCTCCTGGCACCTATACCGTGACCGTAACCCAAAATACATCGGGTTGCACCGGCACTTCCACAGCTACAGTGAGCACTTCAGCTGCTATGCTTGCAAGCGGGATGGTAACACAGACTACCTGCGGTCAAAACAACGGAGCTATACTCCTGACAGTAACTGGTGGCACTGCTCCTTATACCTATAGCTGGACAGGTGGGCTCACCGGCCCTAACCCCTCAAATGTGGGACCAGGAACATATACAGTAACCGTCACTGGCTCAGGGTCAGCACCTTGTACTGCCACTTCACAGGTCACCGTTAATGGCTCTTCGGGGGTATCTGTTGCCAATATCATTACACAGCCATCGTGTGGACTCAACAACGGAGGCATTTCTCTATCAGTCACAGGAGGAACATTTCCCTATAGCTACAGCTGGACAGGGGGCCTTTCGGGCTTTAATCCTGTAAATGTAGCCCCGGGAACATACACAGTAACCGTTTCAGACTCGGGCAATCCCATCTGCTCTACAGCTAAAACATATACCCTCAACCCGTCGACGTCAGTTACCATAACAGGAACCTCCGTCAATGAATCCTGCCTGGGAGCAGCAAACGGGGCCCTGGCCATTAGTGTCACAGGTGGTACCACACCGTACCTGTACAACTGGTCCAATGGTGCCACCACAACCACAGTTACCGGGCTTACCTCCGGGCTATACACTGTTACTGTCACCGACGGCGACGGGTGCACCAAGACGTCAGTGGTCTCAGTTGGGGCCAATGCATCCTTTGCTCTTACATTGGTAAATAAAACAAATATAGTCTGCCATGGAGACAGCACTGGATCTGCAACTGTCACCTTTGGCAATCCCCTTACATACATCTGGTCCAATGGTTATACAGGGGCTACACTTACCAATGCACCCGCAGGTGTGTACACCGTGGTAGGTACGGATTTGTCCGGTTGCAGCAGTATACCACTGTCAGTATCCATCACTCAGCCTACAGCAATCCAGGCTCTGACAACTGCCTTTGACAATCTGCTTTGTCCGGGTGATTCCAATGGGTACTTTGACGTAGTACTGCAGGGGGGTACAGGATCCCTGACCTACGCATGGTCCAACGGCGAACCGGGTCTGTCGCCTGACAGCCTGGTGGCAGGCACCTATACCATCACTGTCACCGATATGAACAACTGTTCAGAAATATTTACATACACCGTATCAGAGACCGATGCCATAAACATAGACTCCGTCAGTATAAGCACCCCTGTCTGCTTTGGAGAAAATGAAGGCTCCATAGAATTGAGCATTTCAGGCGGATATGGAGTACTTGACTATGACTGGTCTCCATCGGCTGCGGCCAATGACTCACTCTATAATCTTGCGGCAGGAGTCTATCAGCTGACCATAACCGACGAGCAAGCCTGCGAAAAAATCGATTCTTTTATCGTAACACAACCTGACAGTCTGTATTCCGACCTGCAGATCATAAATGAATCAGTATCCGGTGCCCATGACGGAAAAATCATAGCAACACCTGTGGGCGGTACCGGACCGTACTCTATTGTCTGGAGCACCGGTGAGAGCACTTTTACTATTGACAGCCTCAGTCCGGGTATTTACTACTACACACTATCCGATGGCAATGACTGCTCTTCAGCGGGATTTGGTGTCGTGGGCGGTGGTGGATGCAGCCTTTCATTGGATTTCTCCACAGAAAGCCCTACATGTTTCAATACCTTTGACGGAACTATACACCTTACGGTGAATGGAG
>JAKQGD010000665.1 GCA_029573365.1 Bacteroidota bacterium
AAAAGAATAACTGCCAGAATACGTACCTTTGTGCCATGAAGCCGGTTGTTTATTTCAGTTGGATCAAAGGGATTACTTATCAGGAAGCATGGAGTATGCAGACCGACATCCTCAAAGGTCTGGTGGATGCCAAGCTGGCTGCCAGGAATGCCGGTTTTGGTGAGAAAGGCAGGTACACGCAACATCACAGGCTGCTTTTTTGCGAACACAGCCCTGTATTTACACTGGGGAAAAGCGGTACCACGGACCATCTGTTGTTGTCGGAGCAGGAATTAAAATCAGGTGGTATGGAATTTTTTAAAATCAACAGAGGAGGGGACATCACCTATCACGGACCGGGACAGATAACGGGATATCCCATTTTTGACCTGGAGGAGTTCTTTACCGATGTGCATAAATACGTCAGCAGCCTCGAGCAGTCGGTCATCAACCTGCTCGCAGAACATGGGCTGAAGGGGGTGCGAATGCCGGGTTTTACCGGAGTATGGCTGGAGCCAAACGGCAAAAATCCCCGATATCGCAAGATATGTGCCATAGGTGTGCATATGTCCAGGTGGGTCACCATGCATGGTTTTGCGTTTAATGTCAATACAGATTTGAGTTATTTTGACAAAATCATACCCTGCGGCATAGCCGATGACAATAAGGCGGTCACATCTCTGGCCAGAGAGTTGGGCCATGAAGTGGATTACCGGCAGACAGGTGAAAGGTTGGCGGAAATTATGGCCGAAGTTTTTAGCTTTTCACTCATAAGAGAATAAGTAACACAAACATATATGGAATCAGAAAAAAGCAAAGGCAGGACAGTGAGCTACTCGAAGACAGTCATGACCGAGATGATCATGCCAAACGATACCAATCCGCTAGGGAATCTGATGGGAGGATACCTGATGCGGTGGATGGATATCGCCTGTGCTGTTTGTGCAGCGAGACACAGCGGCTCACAGGTAGCCACCGCATCAGTAGACCATATTTCCTTCCATCTGCCCATCAAACTGGGTGATGTCATCACACTGTCTGCTACTGTGACAAGGGCTTTCAATACTTCAGTTGAGATTTTTGTAGAGGTGTCTGCCTCAGAGATTACGGGCGAAAATCCCCGACAGTGCAATCACGCCTATTTTACCTTTGTAGCCCTGGATAAGGAAACAGGCAAACCTACGGCCGTACCACCCGTGATTCCGCTGACCGTAGAAGAAAAAAAGCAGTTTGAGGGAGCCGTTCGCAGGCGGGAACTCAGGCTTATCCTGGCCGGCAGACTCAAACCGGAGGAAGCCACAGAGTTGCAAAATTTCTTTTCGCATGTCAAACCCAAGTCGCTGACCTCCTGATGAGATATTTTACAGCTATCCCAGATGGACGTGGGCTGTGGATACTATCATCTGGAGAGCTTCCCTGACCACCGAAGTGTCAGGATGGCGGAGTATAATGTAGCCTTCGCCTTCGTAAGTCATTCCTTTTTCCTGTCCCGCCTTGGGTATTTTTGCATCTGTAATCAGGTGTCCGATTTCCCTATTTATTTTTTCAAGGCCTGACACGCCGGTAACCCTGCCATCGCCCTGGCCTCGGAGATACGCAGCCCCGACCGCATATTTTCTTTCAGGCACTGTAAATTCGCCAAAGATCATGAGTCGTGCCCAGGCGGTGATGGCATCCATCTCATTGGCCCTCGAAATTAAGGTAGTAAACTGAGCTCCCGGTGGCCTGGCAGCTACTTCGGAAATGGCTATACTCCCGTCGCCTCTTCTGAACCATTCCATGTGGCTCATGGCTGTCTGCATGCCCAGAACCTCCAGAGCCCTGAATGCTGCCTGCCGTATGTCGTCATATGGTGCCGACTCCACCTCTCTGGGAAGGACAACCTGCCACTGAATCCAAGGATTCCTTACCACCGTCAAGGGATTGGGATAGTAATCGGTAACAGAATGGAAGACCGGATTTCCGGCCAGTGAAAAAGTATCAAAGGAATGTTCTGTTCCGCTTATAAACTCCTCCGCAAGAAGCGGTTTGTCATGGGATATTTTTGTTTTTGATAGAATAACACGCAGATCGTCCATGTTTTCAACCATGTAAGTTGCCTGTGAGGCGGCACCATCATTGGGCTTGATGACCAGTGGAAAGCCCGTTTTTTCTGCAAAATCTACGATTTCTTTTGCGTCTTCGCCCAGGCAGTGACGGGCACAGGGTATGCCTGCAGACCTAAACAGTTCTTTCATCCTTGCCTTGTCCCTGAAGTTTAGCATGGTCTCGGCACTCATACCCTCGATACCCAGATCTTCGCGTACTCTCGCCGCGGGAACCTGCACCTGCTCCACAGCCCCAAACAACCTGTAAATCTGCCCCTGTCTGGCCAGCAGTTTATTGGCAGCTGACAGCAATTGTGTATAACTAAACACATCCAGTATCTGCTCGAAATCTGTGATTTTCTGGCGGATGTCAGGCCTGAGCAGCGACAGGGGCTCCTGACTGATAAGCCCAAATCGGATGTCAGGCAGATCCGTAAGCTTTTCTATAAACTTTACTGCATTTTCGGTATAATTAGGAGCTATGTATACTACAAAGACCATGTCATATAAGAGTTATAAGACACCAAAACTAATCTACAGGCACCAAAATTCAAAATGGCTTAACGTGTTTTTTATTTGTCAGCAGACAAACAACGTTTTAAGTGTGTCATCCGTGATGTGTGGGTCTACGGTTTTAAACAGTTTTTCTACGGCAGCCCTGCCTGCTGTACCTATATTCTTCGAATATTCATTGACATACAGGTCGATGTGGGCCTGCATTACCTTGTCGTTCATTTCCTGGGCATTTTTTCGGATAAATTCTCTACCCGAACCCGGATGGTCAAAGGCGTAAACTATGCTGTTTGAAACGATGGTGTTTACCAGTTTTTTTACATCTTCCGGTAGATCCCTTCTTACTGCAATGCCGCCTAAAGGGATAGGATAGCCCGTGCTTTGTTCCCATATTTCGCCGAGGTCAGCAATTTTATATAGTCCTCTGTCCTGGTAAGTAAATCTGTTTTCATGGATTATGAGCCCTGCATCTGCCCTGCCATCAAGCACAGCATTTTCGATGTCTGAAAAAACAAATTCTACCGTATCCAAATCCTGCGGGAAGGCGTATTTTAGCAAAAGATAGGCTGTGGTATGATACCCCGGAATGGCAATCCTGAGCCTTGAAACATCTTGTTTTGTGAGTTTTTCTCTGGAAATCAGCAGAGGTCCGCAATTGTTGCCCAGAGCACTGCCTGCCGTCAACAACTGATATTTTGTGTACAATCGGGTGTAAGCATTGAAGCTTAGTTTTGTCACGTCCCAGCGGCATTCCAAAGCCGCCTTGTTTAGCTGTTCCACATCGGCCAGATGAATGTCAAATTTCGTCCCGGACAAATCGACCCTCCCCGAGACTATAGGCTCGAACATGAAGGTGTCATTGGGGCAGGGCGAAAATCCAAATGTGAGTTGCATAGACTTTATTTAAAAAGAAAACACAGGCACCTTTTGATCGGATACCTGTGTTTACCGAGAATAGGTTCGCTAAAATCGGTTATTGCTACTTTATCAATGTTAGATCATTATTGCAACCTGAATCGGTGTCTTTACCTTTTATGTTCAAGGATTTATCACTGACTGTAAATGATGCGTTATCGCAACTTCCACCAGTGCATAGCTTTATATTGCTTCCGTCAATGGTGTAAGTGCCGGTTTCTGTCTCAGTGCTGGGAGTACCCAGAAAAGTGGATTTTGTTGTAGTGATATAAGTCCCGTCATTTTTAAAATTGAGCGTCAGGCACAATTCAATACCAAGTAGAGTTTCAGTATAACACCCATTGGTAAATGTTAAATTCTGATTATCAGTGGGATCTGTGCAACCTGAGGTGACAATTTTTGACGCTTTCCATTCACCTAAAATAAGATCCTTAGGGTCATCTTTTTTACATGAAAGGATAAATACTGATACAAACAGCAATGTAAATAATTTTAAGGTTTTCATATGGATTATAGGGTTTGATTACAAAATTAAGATAATAAACAATCTCATATTCCAAAGGTTGCTACATGGGTATATGAATAAAGAAAATATTAAAAAAATTGTATTATGATTCACAATAACCGTTTCAGGAATAGTACCCGTTTATCTTTCTCCATCTCATCTTGAGAACACCACTTATGGCCTCTGATATGATGTTGGCGTGCATTTTGGAACTTCCTTTTTCTCTGTCGACAAAAGTTATAGGAACCTCGGCAAGTCGGAAGCCCTTGGACCATGCGTAATACTTCATTTCGATTTGAAAAGTGTAACCAATAAATCTGACTTTATCGAGATCCATGGAGGCCAGCACTTTTCTCTTGTAGCAAATAAAGCCCGCAGTAGGGTCGTGTACAGGCATCCAGGTGATACTCCTGACATAGAGTGATGCACTGTATGATAAGACCAATCTGTCTTTGGACCAGTTTCGGATATTGCCACCTTTGACATAGCGGCTTCCTATAGCCACATCGGCTCCTTTCCTGCATGCTGCAAGGAGTCTGTTTAGGTCGGACGGGTTGTGGCTGAAATCAGCGTCCATCTCAAAAATATAATCGAAACCGTGCTCCAGCCCGTATTTGAATCCTGCTATATATGCAGTACCCAGTCCCAACTTGCCAGGTCTTTGGAGCAGTCGCACCCTTGTGTTTTCCTTCCCTAGTACGGCAACCAGTTCGCCCGTACCATCAGGCGAATTGTCATCCACTACAAGTACGGAATATTCTGGTCCCTGAGTGAGTACGGCCTCTATTATCGAGGAGATGTTTTCTATCTCGTTGTACGTGGGAATGATAACCAGGGCTGTCTCCAATTTACCGGCCTTTTAAGATTCAGCAAAGAT
>JAKQGD010000507.1 GCA_029573365.1 Bacteroidota bacterium
CTATACTCTGTTGCAGAAGAGATTGTGCCGCAGTTAAATGAAGATGGCACCTATAAAATGTCATCAGAAGGAAGATATCTTCCATTCTCGCCTGCTTGGAGCTACCCCAAAATGCCTGAACTGATTTTCTATTCGTCACGAATCTCAAGTGTACAAAGGCTGAAAAACGGCAATACACTGCTGTGCGAAGGCAACAAAGGACTTTTTACAGAAGTGGACACAGACGGCAATGTCGTGTGGAAATATAAAAATCCTGTCAACAATTTAGGGGCATCTTCTCAGGGACTGGAGCCACAGAATACTGATGTATTTACCATACGAAGATATACGCCTGATTTTAGTGGCTTTGCAGATAAGACGCTCACCCCAGGCTTACCTCTGGAAAATGGCAACATGCCAGGATTTTGTGAGCAACTGAATCCGGTAGATGAAACAAAAAAAAATGAGGAAGTAACCGTATTTCCTAATCCGGCGGTTGATTATATTTATTTAAAGGGTGAAACAGGGGAAGGCGACTTCGGCTATTTTGAGGTGGTCTCCGGTCAGGGGCAAATTGTATCTTCAGGAAATTATTTTCCTGGCCGTAAAATTGACATCTCATCACATACTGCCGGCTTATACATGTTCCGCCTGATTAAAAATAATTCCATAAAAAAAATTAATTTTGCATTTTTAAAATTTTAATTTTTTATGTCGAGATATTTGATCGTCCTGGGCTGTATCATAATTCCAATTATTGCAGGAATCTCTCAAAACACGGTCGGCTTGCTGAGCTACGACAAAGAGGCAGCATATAACGGATACAACCTCGTCTATCCGCACAATCAGCCCCATGTGTACCTGCTTGACAACTGCGGTGAGATCGTACATACCTGGACAGATGATGAACAGTGGAGGCCCGGCAATATAACCTACCTCACAGAAAATGGTAAGCTTGTTAAAGCCAAGAGGCACAAAAACGTTACACAGGATCCCATATGGTTTGGCGGTGGTGGTGCGACAGTCGAAATAAGAGACTGGGAAAATAATCTGGAGTGGACATATACAGTCAATGACTCCCTGCAAAGGTTGCATCACGATATTGAGCCTATGCCAAATGGTAACATCCTCATGACAGTCTGGAACAAGTTAAATCAGCAGCAATTATTTGACCTTGGCCGGGATACTGTTCAGTATAAGGACAAAGCCTTGCTATCAGAGTCAATCATTGAAGTAAATCCTGCAACCAATGAGATAGTATGGAAGTGGGAACTTAAAAATCATTTCATCCAGGACAGAGACAGCACAAGGGCAAATTATGGCAAACTGGAAGACCATCCCGGAAAAGTCGATATTAATTATCCTACAAACACCATTCAAAACAGCTGGTTTCATATGAATGCCATCAGCTACAACGAGGAGCTGGACCAGATCATCGTATCTGTGCCCACTTACAATGAAATATGGATCATCGACCATACAACTACCACTGTACAGGCTGCCGGAAATACTGGCGGACTTTCAGGAACTGGCGGG
>JAKQGD010000542.1 GCA_029573365.1 Bacteroidota bacterium
GTATACGATGCATTGTATGACTTCAGGGACAAAATCAGGCATGTGCTTACCCGCCATGAACAGGGTGCCATCCATGCCGCAGAAGGCATGGCCAGAGTCACCAGAAAACCAGGAGTGGTATTTGCCACTTCAGGACCCGGAGCCACCAATCTTATCACAGGACTGGCAGATGCTCTGATGGATTCGACACCTCTGGTATGCATTACAGGACAGGTTTTTGCCCATTTACTGGGCTCGGATGCCTTTCAGGAGGTGGATGTCATAGGATGTACCAATACGGTGACCAAGTGGAACTACCAGGTGACCACTGCTGCAGAAATATGCGACGCCATAGCCAAAGGCTTCTATGTGGCCAATTCGGGAAGGCCCGGGCCTGTCCTGATTGACATCACTAAAAATGCACAAATGGAGGAAACTTTTTTTGATTACCACCGCAATCCAAAGGTGAGGTCGTATCATCCAAAACCGGTGCTGAGTCAGAAAAAAATAGAAGAAGCAGCCGAACTGATAAACAACGCAAAAAAGCCGCTCATCCTGGCGGGTCATGGCATCCATATAGCACATGCTCAGGATGTGTTCCTCAGATTTGTCGAAAAGTCAGGCATTCCTGTGGGCAGTACAATACACGGGTTATCGGCATTGCCTTCAGACCACAGACTCAATGCCGGCATGCTGGGTATGCACGGAAATCTGGCACCAAACATCAGAACCAACGAATGTGACCTGCTGATTGCCATTGGAATGAGGTTTGATGACCGTGTGACAGGAAATCTGTCCAGGTATGCCAAACAGGCCAGAATTATTCATATAGAAATAGACCCCTCCGAGATAGATAAAAATGTAAAAACCGATGTGGCCATCAATGCTGATGCCCGCGAAACCCTAGAAGCTCTCCTGGTTAAAACGAAACAAAAGACCTACCCGGAGTGGTATGCCGCTTTTGAGTCTGATTACAGAAAAGAGTATGAAAAAGTCATCTCCAGAGACTTGTCAAAAGAAGAAAGTGGACACCTTACAATGGGAAGGGTGATAAGGGAGATTTCTGACCAGACAGAAGGCAAGGCAGTAGTAGCTACGGATGTGGGCCAGCATCAGATGGCCGTAGCCAGATATTATCAGTGGCTTGGACACGACCAGTGGGTATCATCGGGGGGAGCCGGCACCATGGGATATGGCTTGCCAGCGGCCATTGGTGCAAAGATGGGCTCACCTGAAAGAATGGTTGTGGCTTTTATAGGCGACGGAGGATTTCAGATGACACTGCAGGAGCTGGGTGTTTGCTCACAATGGAATGTCGGTGTAAAAATCGTTATACTGGACAACCAGTTTCTGGGCATGGTAAGGCAATGGCAGGAACTGTTTTTTGATCGCAGGTATTCATCTGTGGAACTCACCAATCCTGATTTTTGCATGATTGCCAGAGGTTTTGGTGTAGAAGCCCAAAAAATCACCTCTCCCGCTGAGCTTTCAGAGGCAGTAAGGACGATGTTGTCCCATCCGGGCCCATATCTTTTGCACGTTATGGTCAAAAAGGAAGAAAATGTTTTTCCCATGATAGCTTCAGGCAAAGCCGTAGACGAAATAGTATTGGAGTAAATATCCTCTATAAAAACTAATAAAATGCAGCAGGAATATACCTTGACCATATTTACGGAAGACAAAACCGGACTCCTCAGTAGGATTGTAGCCATCATAAGCAGAAGGCACATTGACATAAAAAGTATAACGGTCTCACCTTCTTCTATGCATGGCATTTACAGGTTTACCGTGATGATTGTCCTGGAAGAAGAAAGGGTTAGAAAACTGACAGAACAGATAGACAAGCAGGTGGATGTACTCAAGGCCTTTTATTATAACAACAGCCAGATTATCCACCAGGAAATAGCATTGTACAAGGTGCCGACTGAAGCTTTTTACAATGGTGACAATGTCGAAAAACTCATACGAAGACACAATGCCAGAATTCTGACCATCGAAAAGGACTATATTGTCATCGAAAAGACGGGACATCAAAACGAGACTGAAGCCTTGCTAAACGATCTGCAGCAATTTGGCATATACGAATTTGTACGCTCAGGCAGGGTAGCCATCGTCAAGCCTATGGAAAGGCTTAAAAATTATCTCAGAACGGTAGGTATGGAATCGAAGTAACCATAAAATTATTCTAACAATCAATAAATCAGATTAAATGGCAAAATTGAATTTTGGGGGAACCATAGAAAATGTAGTCACAAGGGATGAATTTCCTTTGTCCAAGGCTAGGGAAGTGCTCAAGGACGAAACCATAGCAATCTTAGGCTATGGAGTGCAGGGCCCCGGACAAGCCCTGAATCTCCGGGACAACGGATTTAAGGTCATCGTGGGTCAAAGACCGGATACTCCATCGTGGGACAAGGCAGCAAGAGACGGTTTTGTTCCCGGCGAATCCCTTTTTGGTATCGAGGAGGCGGCATCAAAGGGTACGGTAATCCAGTATTTGCTTTCAGATGCTGCCCAGATTGCAGTGTGGCCCATGATAAAGCCGTATCTTACTGCCGGCAAAGCACTTTATTTTTCGCATGGCTTTGGCATAACATACAAGGAAAGGACAGGCATCATACCGCCATCGGATGTGGACGTCATCCTTGTGGCTCCCAAAGGATCAGGTACGAGCCTAAGGAGACTTTTCCTTGCGGGCAAGGGCCTTAATTCCAGTTTTGCTGTTTTTCAGGACGCTACAGGCAGGGCAACAGACAGGGTTGTAGCCCTGGGCATAGGCATTGGTTCCGGATACTTGTTTGAAACCACTTTCCAGAAAGAAGTGTACAGTGACCTTACCGGCGAAAGAGGCACACTGATGGGGGCCATACAGGGAATTTTTGAAGCTCAGTACAACGAACTCAGAAAGCATGGCCACACACCTTCGGAGGCGTTTAACGAAACGGTGGAAGAACTTACGGAATCGCTTATGCCTCTGGTAGCCGAAAATGGTATGGACTGGATGTATGCAAACTGCAGCACTACGGCTCAGAGAGGAGCCCTTGACTGGAAGAACAAGTTCAGAGATGCTGTAGCTCCGGTATTTTCTGAACTCTATGGAAGCGTTGCATCGGGACAGGAAGCCCAAAGGTCGATAGACACTAATTCTCAGCCAGATTACCGCATAAAACTCGAGGAAGAACTTAAAGAACTCAGAGAGTCGGAAATGTGGCAGGCCGGAAAGGTAGTCAGGAGCCTACGACCAAAAACATAAACCTTCAGAGCCCGCAGATCCCAGTAAACGATGGATTTGCGGGCACTTTTTCCTGTAAGGAACAAAACAAACCATACAACAATATGAATCAGAATTGCGTTACAATACCACAGTTTTCCCTCGTTGTGTAGAATGTATTAGTAATTTTTTACATACATTTGCGTTTTGTTTTAATCTGATTGAACATATCGTTAATAACTGTCGGTAATGATTTTTTGGAAATCTACATTGTCGTCTGTGCTGGTCGTCGGGATGATTTTATTAGGAAATGTCGGATTTTCCCAGGTAAATCCTTTAACTCTCAATGTCACCAGTGCCATGGGTGCTACAGGTACTACAGTATGTCTGGACGTGAGTGCTCAGAACTTTACTGATGTCGAATCCATACAGTTTAATCTTTCCTACAATGCCAGTCTCGTCGTTCCAGAATGCCCTGCATCCTATGTACACCCACTACTGGCCAATAACATTTTTGGAAATATTTTTAACTGTACCAACAAGGATAATGGGTATGTAAACTTTGTTTGGGCAAGTGACCCTACCACTATTCCTGATGGAGAGGTCATTTTTACCATTTGTTTTAACATCATAGGCAATCCCGGCAACAAATCACCTGTATACTTCAATGGACTGATCCTCGAAGTAGAAGTGGTAAAGGAAGGTGTAACCTTTGACTATATAGATTCCAATGCCGGAACCATTATGATTGTTACTAACAATCTCGAAGTTTATTACAATAAATGTGATGCTGACGGAGTAACTCCACTGGAAAACGCCTCCATAACTTTTTATGCCACGGGTGGCACTCCACCTTATACTTATTCTATTTTTCCGGGACCCTATACAGGTACACTGGCTTTTGATGGCGAAAGAGCCTCGATCAAAGATATACCTCAGAGTAATTATAACATCCAGATTACTGATTCCAACGGTTTTATGGTCAACTCGGGACCTATTACAGTGTCCAATAGCCTGCCCATCACATTTGATACACCTATAGTCAGAGACCCTACTTGTGTAGGACGAAAAAACGGTTCCATCGAACTGCCTAATCCTGACGGAATCACCCCGCTTCTGTACGAATGGTCCAATTTTCTTAGGGGGACAAACTTAAATATGATCAGTAACCTCAACCCCGGTACCTACACTGTCACGATTACCGATTTTTCTGGGTGCCAGAGGAAAGATTCTTTTGTATTAAAGCTTGATACGCTCAAAATGAATCTTAATCTGGACCAGAATGCTACCTGTGCTGACGTAAAAAACGGAAGAATAACGGTGAGTGCTTTGGGCGGATCGCCATTTGCAACAGGTTTGCCATACGAATACTGGCTTAACAACAACAACGGTGTGCGTTTTACGCCTCCATTTACGATATCTAACCTTGGCGTGGGCAGGCATATAGTCTTTGTCAAAGATGCTGTAGGATGTATCACCAAAAGAGACACCATCCTTATTCAGCCTGACAGAGTTCTGGACCTGAAAGCAATTACCAAAGATCCGACCTGTAATGGCTCCATGGATGGCGAGGTGATACTTACCTCATCCCCATATTCGATAGATTATACATTTATACCTATGCTCGGCTTTGCCGACCTTGGCACCATAAAAACTGATACCCTCAAAGCTACAGGACAGGGTGCTGCAAATTTTGGGTACCGGGTCATTGACGGATCGGGATGCAGGGATACTGTATTTTTAATGTTGAAGGAACCCGATTCTCTCAAAATAAATCCGACAGTACTTCAACCTGATTGTGCTGGTCCGGGGTCTATAAATCTGAGTCCGACAGGCGGTACAGGTAGCTACACATACAACTGGAACCCCGCTGCGGGCAATGTAAGCAGCCTGTCAAACCTTAACGGAGGAAGTTATTCAGTGACAGTCACTGACGCCAACAACTGTATGTCCACGGCATCATTTGTGCTCAATGCGGGAGGCACGCTCAATATCGATGTAAAAACAACGGATGTCACCTGTCCAGGGGCAGGTGATGGTAAGGCAACTGTGGAAGTGCTGTTTTCCGGGCAGGTGCAGATGTTTGAAGTATTCTGGCGGACAGGTACGGGTGCAGATCTGCCTGTAAAAACCACAACCATAACAAATCTTGCTCCGGGTACCTACAGCGTAGAAGTAATCGCCGCAGATGGCTGTAAAAGCGAAAGGAAGGTTTTTGTCATAAACAACGCCAGTCTGGTAAACTTTACGGCCACAGTTACCAATGCTAGATGCAAGGGAGAAAACGGATCTATTGAGATAACCATACCCGGAGGACCGACCGGATATACTTTTCAGTGGAAAAACCAGGCTGGTGCGATTTTGTCGGATACGGACAACAAACTGGAGGCACTTGCCGGCCAATATACCTTAAGTTTGTCTAACGGGGCAGGATGCAAAAAAGACAGCACCTTTACCATTACAGAGCCTGCAGCGATTACATTTCCGGCTCCAAGCACACGAAATACAACCTGTTTTGGGAAAACGGACGGACAGGCTGCCATCATGGGAGGCAATCCTAACCTGACATACAGATGGTCAAATGGCACTTTGGGAATATTTGCTCTTAATTTTCCGGCAGGTGAAGGATGGGTCATAGCTACCGATAACAATGGCTGTAAATCAGATACAGTCAGATTTACCATCAGTGATTACCCAAGACTCAGCATAGATGATGACGAAACCCTGGTTACAAACCCTGTATGTTACGGGGATGATAATGGTTCGGTAACGATAAAAGCCAAAGGGGGTACCGGTACAGGATACAAATACCTATGGCAAGGTGGTAGCACCAGCGAGTCATTGTCTGGTCTGACAGCAGGATCATACTTTGTTACCATCACGGACAGCAACAACTGTGAGCAGAAGGACACCTTTTTCCTGAGCCAGCCCGACAAGCTTGAGGCATATATCGACAGAAGCCGGACCGTGGACCTTGATTGCAACAATCAGGACAAGGGTAAGATAGCATTGCTCACCTCAGGAGGTAATCCGGGCATTAAAACAGTCACATGGCAGACAGGGGTGATATCTGACAACGGTGTAGCTGTGGGCTTGTCTGCAGGCAACTACTGTGCTACGGTATCTGATAATTTTGGCTGCAGGGATACCATTTGCTACACACTGGTGGCTCCGCCTGTACTCAGGGGAGAAGTCAATACACCTCAGGAACCACTTTGCAACGGCGGCACAACCTGCATCTCAGTAAGATACATCACCGGAGGTACAGGCAATAAATACACATTCCAGATAAACAACGGCACCAGATATCCGGTGGACACCTGCATTACAGTATTTGCCGGCCAGTATTTTATAAACCTGATAGATTCGGCAGGGTGTTCCATTGATACCATTATCACTATTACGCAGCCTGATCCTATAAGTGTAAATGCCGGTGACGACCTGACCGTTCAGCTGGGACTTCCATCATCAGTCATCAATGCCTCGGTAGATTCGCCGGCAGGCATAGATACCCTTGTATGGACGCCTGCTGCAGGAATCACCTGCCTTAATGCCAGTTGTACATCGGTCGAAGTATCGCCTACAGAAACTACTAACTATCTCCTTACAGTCACCGATGCCAATGGATGCACAGGATTTGATGAAGTGACGGTTTCTGTCAAGGATACACGAAATGTATTTTTCCCTAACATATTTTCACCAAACAGAGACGGGTACAACGATCATTTCCAGGTGGTTATCGGGCCTGGAGTAGAGAAAATCCTGTCTATGACTGTCTTTGACAGATGGGGCAATGTGGTGTACAACAGAGAAGATTTTGTACCTGACCCGGCAGGGTCAGACGGCTGGGACGGTACATTCAGCGGCAGAAAGCTCGACCCGGGCGTATTTGTCTATTACACCAAAGCATTGTTTATAGACGGAAAAGTAATAGAATATTCCGGCTCGGTAACATTGGCCGATAAGGTCAGGAACTAATCTGTTAGGGACTGGTTTTTAGTACCCAGGGTATTATGGCTTTGATGCCATAACCGCTGCTGACTGTATTAACAAACATCAGTGGCTTTTAGCTTAAAAAAAAGGTATAAATTACTCATTTTTAATCAAATAAATATTAATGCCTGTTTGCTTGGCAGGGGAATTTTTACTATCTTTGCGGACTGTTTATACAACAATGACCAGATAGATTTATGAGCGACGAAAAACAGAAAAGTAGTAATTACGGGGCGGATAATATTCAGGCCCTCGAAGGGCTGGAAGCGGTAAGAAAAAGACCGGGAATGTACATTGGCAGCACGGATGTCAAGGGATTGCACCATCTGGTGTGGGAAGTCATTGACAACTCCATAGATGAGCACCTGGCCGGATACTGCACCCATATAGAAACCACCATTCACAAGGACAATTCCATAACTGTCAGAGACAATGGCCGGGGTATTCCTACCGGCATGCACGAAAAGCTCCAAAAATCTGCCCTTGAGGTAGTTATGACTGTGCTGCACGCAGGAGGTAAGTTTGATAAAAACACATATAAAGTATCAGGAGGACTCCACGGTGTGGGTGTATCCTGCGTTAACGCTCTTTCTGAGTATGTAAGAGTGGAAGTGCACCGCGAAGGTAAATATTTCGAGCAGGAATATGCACGGGGCATCCCCACAGGTCCCGTTAAAACTCTGGGAGATTCAGACAAGACAGGGACCATTGTCACTTTCAGGCCTGATCATACCATTTTTGAGACCACAGAATACAGTTTTCAGACACTTTCCGGAAGAATAAGGGAACTTTCATACCTCAATAAAGGCCTGCACCTTTCCCTCACCGATGAAAGAGAAATAGGAGAAGATGGTGAGTTTAAAAAGGTTGAATTTTACTCTCAGGGAGGACTCAAGGAGTTTGTCAAATATCTTGACGAAACCCGCCAGCCACTTATTGAGGAAGCTATTTATGTGACGGGTAAAGAGGAAAATGTCGAAGTCGAAGTAGCCATGCAATACAATACAGGCTACCAGGAAAATATTTTTTCCTACGTAAATAATATCAATACTCGTGAAGGGGGTACACACGTAGCTGGTTTCAGGCGGGCCATAAACAGGGTGTTTAAACAGTATGGAGACGATAATGGAATGTTTTCCAAAGTCAAAATCGAGATATCAGGCGATGACTTTAAAGAAGGTTTGACAGCCATTGTTTCCGTAAAAGTGCCTGAGCCCCAGTTTAAGGGACAGACCAAGGGCGAACTTGGTAATTCAGAGGTCAATGGAATCGTATCGAGGTGCGTGGGTGATGTGCTCAAAACTTACCTGGAAGAAAACCCTGTCATGGCACGCAGAATCATCGACAAAGTCATCCTGGCAGCCACAGCAAGGCACGCTGCAAGAAAGGCAAGGGAGATGGTGCAGCGAAAAAATGTGCTCACTGGTGGAGGATTGCCGGGCAAGCTCTCTGACTGCAGTTCCAGAGATCCCAAAGAATCTGAGATCTTTCTGGTAGAGGGAGACTCGGCAGGAGGCACCGCCAAACAAGGCAGGGACAGAAATTTCCAGGCCATACTGCCGCTGAGGGGAAAAATTCTCAATGTAGAGAAGGCCATGGAGTACAAGATATACGAAAATGAGGAGATAAAAAACATGTTTACTGCTCTGGGTGTAAGCATAGAAGAAAAAGATGGTGAAAAGATTCTCAACATCGATAAACTCAGATATTACAAGGTTGTGATCATGTGCGACGCTGATGTAGACGGCAGCCATATTTCTACCCTGATAATGACTTTCTTTTTCAGATATATGAAACCCCTTATCGAGGAGGGACACATTTACATAGCCGCACCGCCGCTTTATCAGGTGAGAAAGGGTAAAAACTTTGTTTATTGCTGGAATGATGAAGAACGCAGGGCTGCAGTGGAGTCATACAGCAATGGCAAGGAAGAATCGGGTGTCAAAGTGCAGAGATATAAGGGACTAGGAGAGATGAATGCCGAACAGTTATGGGAAACCACCATGGACCCATCTTCGCGAATACTGAGACAAGTTACAATCAGCGACGCCATGGAAGCAGACAGGATATTCAGTATGCTGATGGGTGATGAAGTACCTCCGAGAAGGCAGTTTATAGAGGAGAATGCCAAGTACGCCAAC
>JAKQGD010000552.1 GCA_029573365.1 Bacteroidota bacterium
AGTATCTTGGACACCTACTACAGAGGCTCTTTATACTGTTAAAGTAAAAGAATTTGGTGGCAGCAATTTTATATTAGATATGACAACGAGTTCAAATTCTGTGGTCCTAAGCCCCGCTGGATATGGTATTTGCAAGAAATATGATGTTTATGTTTATAACAATTGTGGCGGATCAAATCTAAGTGCACCAGAAAGAGTTATAATGAGGGGTCCCACTTCTCAAGGATGTGCAGACTTTAAGACAAACAAAGCAGTAGCCTGGTCAGGATCCACTGTTTCCTTTACCGACCAGTCATTAAATGCTACTTCCTGGTTTTGGAATTTTGGCAATGGGCAGACGTCAACTCTTCAGAATCCAACATTTACCTATACCGGTACAGGCAGCTATGATGTGTCTCTGACGGTCAATGGGGTACATACCATGACCAGGACGGGATTTATCAGAATCCTGCCGGACAGAATGCCGCCTTACACACTGGCACAGGGTGGTGATTTTGAAACCAATACTCTGGATTTTGGAAGCGATGTCTTTGAAGGTACGGTCAATGTGTGGGAATTTGGTACGTCAAGTTATGTACTCGCCACCCAGGGCAACGCGTGGAAATCATATCTAAACTCCGATATTCCTCAGGTGACATCCAAGAGTGGGTTGTTTTCGCCGCGGTTTAATATGTCAGGTTACCAGAATTACACGGTGCATTTTGACATCGGCATGGAAACCTTATTTGCCAACGGCCCGGTGGCTGCACAGTTGCAATATTCGGTTGATAATGGTGTTACCTGGATCAGATTGGGCACAGCTCCCGACTTTTACAATGCAGGTCCGAATTGCCAAACATGTTTTGAAATCGCAACTCAGCTGTTTTCAGATAAATATGGCTGGACGCTAAATCAAAACTATATTCACAAAAGCATTGACGTAAGCTTTCTGTCAGGGAGTCCTTCAGTTATTTTTAGGTTTGTGGTTGCCATATCCAGTATATTTACCGGTGGGTACAACGTAGATGGGGTGCTGATTGACAACTTCCGCATTGACGCCCAGAATGCCATACCACTTCCACTTGACATAAGCAGCCTCAAGGCTACCCCTGAATCTGACCACGTTCGCCTGACTTGGAATAGTTACAATACTGATGACATTGCATATCAAAAAGTGTACAGAAGTGCCAACGGTAGTGACTGGAGAGAGACAAATACTGTAACGAACCATCCGGACAAGTCAGAATCATATGTGTTTCGTGACCAAGATCCTTTGAAGGGCCAGTCTTATTACAAAGTAAGTGCTGTACATTTTGATGGTACAGAGATGTTTACAAACATAGCAGGCGTCAGATGGGGAGAGTCATCATCAGTAAGTATTTACCCCAATCCGGTTCACGCCGGTCAGCCGGTTTATCTCACGGAAACAGAAACAGGATTTTTGCCGGTCTCTGTGCAGATGACCGACAGAGTAGGCAGGCCTGTACAGATATCGGCCTATGACAAAATCACCGGAAGGCTGGATTTAAACAACCCCGCAGCAGGTGTGTACTTTTTGCGGGTGCAGGCTGATGACGGTACGTCTCAGGTCCTCAGATTGGTTCTTTTATAATGGGAATACCCACTAAGGATAAAAGATAAAATCCAGGTATAATTTTATATCAAAAGCCGGTACAAAATGCCGGCTTTTCTGTTTTATAGCTATAACACTGGAAACTGCTGAAAAATAACGGCAAATAAATAATAATAATTTAAATATATAAAATACAGTTTATATATTTAAAACATATTAAAATATAAAAATATATTTAAAAAACGATAAAATGAATATTTTAAACATTAAAATATTTTATAATATATAAATTGATTTATATCTTTGCCAGGTGTTTCGGTATAGCCGGATTACATCCATCCCACTTGGCAGTAATGCTGTTATTATTTTTCTCAAAGTAAAAAATTGTTAGTTATGTCGATTTTACAAAGACAATTTAAGTCAAGTTCAATAGTTATATTGAATTTTGTTCTGATGACCTTTTCTCTATGGACTGTGAATCTCCAGGCACAATGTACTCCTTTTGATGGGGCTACGAGCAATGCTTCAGCGGGGACAGGCAATCAGGATTGGGCTGGTAGATTAGGTTTAAGATTTACTGCCAATTCGCTTATTAATATTACCAGATTGGGAGCATATGACAGTGGAGCTAATGGTTTTACAGGGACTATTACGGTAGGAATTGTGAATAGTTCAGGTACAGTTGTCGTACCAGCAATATCCATGACTGGCTCTTCTGACTTATTGGTTGGAAATTTCCGTATGAGGAATATTTCTCCTGTCGTGTTATCGCCGGGACAATATACTGTTGTTTCGTATGGGTATAGTGCTAGTGATCCTAATTACAATTCTAATAATCCTGCAAATTTGTTTGAAACTGTTAATACCGGTAGTGGACTGATTACTCATGATGATTCACCATGGGACGGTACGGCGGCTATGGGTGTCCCGGCCAACACTCATAGTATTGGAGGTTTTCATGCAGGAAATTTCAGTTTCAGTGCTGTGCAACCGATATTAAGTGCAACAATTAATGGGACCACAATATCCACAAATACCAATGGGGTTGACGATACTGGTTCGTTTACCATATGTAGTGGACCTCCGACACCAAATGTGACTATGGGGTTGTTTACTGCAGGTGTTACAGGAGGACCACTTGTAAAAGTATATCAGGAAATAAACTTCAATAATGCAGTGCAAAGCGGAGCATGGTGCTCTGGTACTGCAGGGTCAGGGTGTTCTGCAGTTCCATCTGCTTTCGCTGGTGCGACTAATACCTTTACGAAAGTCAATGCATTATTACCAGGTTCAGTAATTTTAAGATTTTTACCATATTTTGATGCTAATAATAATAATATCCTGGATGCAGGAGATTGTCAGGGAGATTGGGCTGTATTTACAGTAAATTTTGAAACTCAGGCACCTGTAGTTACATGCCCCGCAAATATTTCTGTTACTGCATTACCAACAGAATGTACGGCTTTAGTAAATTATGCTACTCCGACCACTTCTGATTTACCTTGTACAGGTCCAGTGACACTAGTGCAGACTGCAGGATTACCAAGTGGATCGGCTTTTCCAGTTGGACTTACTACAAATGTGTTCTTAGCTACTGACGCTTCAGGCAATACTGCTACCTGCTCGTTTACGGTAACAGTCAATGATTATCCTGCACCTCCTCTGGGCTGTAAGGATGTGCAGGTTTCCCTGGATGAAGACTGTGAAGCTATAATTACTCCTACCATCGTCCTGACTGGTTGGGAAGGACCAGGTGGTTCTGTACTTCTAGGGTGTGAAGACCTGTTTGATATTACAATTACTACGCATAATGGCCAGAATGTTGGCAATGTGATTAATGCTTCTCATGTAGGCAAGACACTTTCATATACTATAAGTCATCCGACTATTCCATCTTGCTGGGGAGAGATTTTTGTCGAAGACAAGATAGCCCCCACCATCACTTGTCGTGACATTACTGTCAACTGCCTGGCGGACTTGTCCAAGGTGCAGGTGGCCTTTCCTGATGACAACTGTATGGCCAGCCTCAAACTGGTAAACGAAGTGCATGAAGCCCTGGAATGTTATGATGACTTAATAGGCAAAGTGAGCAGGACGTATGTAGCTGTGGACGGAGCAGGCAACGAAAGTGCACCATGTACTGCTACCATTTGGCTTGCGAGGTCCAATACCGATGATGTAGTACCTCCGGCTGCCCAGGTTACATTAAAATGCTCAGACAATTATAAAAAGGACAACAAAGGATACGGATACCCTGCACCGTCAGTGACAGGTGTGCCTGTATATGATGACGGTGAAGATGAATTTCCGCTGTATCCGTTGTCGCAGCTTAATATGGTATACTGCAATTCCACTATAGATTACCGCGACCAGTTGATTTTATCTACCAGCTGCAAGACGAGGATCATGCGTACCTGGACGATCACCGAGTGGTGGTGCAGCCAGACAGTGCAAAAATTTATAGCCGTTCAGCTTATAGATATTGTGGACGATGTGGCACCGGTGATACCGCAGCAACAGGACATTACCGTTACCACCCAGACCAGAAGTTGTACAGGCCTGGTAAGTCTGCCACAACTTAACATTACAGACAATTGCAACGCCCTATACCATGTTTACATCAATGCCACACTTGATGGTCAGCCCAGCGGCTATGTTGATGGCAATGGCGGTACGATGCAACTGGGAGTAGGCGAGCATACCATCACCTATTCTGCCCTCGATGTTTGCAGCAATAAGAGAAATATGACATACAAAGTGACTGTGAGAGACCATACAGACCCTGTAGCCATATGCGACCAGTATGCCACCATCAGCATCAAGACCAATGGGTATACAGAGATTACAGCTGCAGCCATCGACGATGGCAGCTTTGACGAGTGTGGAGCAGTGACGCTTAAGGTCAGAAGGATGGAAGACCCGTGTGAATTCGGTGCAGATACAGCATGGTATGACAAGGTAGGCTTCTGCTGTTTGGATGCCAATACCTCGAGGATGGTGCAGTTGCTGGTAACCGACAAAGGCGGAAATACCAACATATGTATGGTCAATGTAGAGATACAGGACAAGGTGACACCTACGGTGAGCTGTCCTGCAGATATTACGATCAATGACTGCAATTTTACCTTTGACGCCAACAATCCTTCGGCGTACTTTGGAGTTCCTGTGATTACGGACAATTGTCCTGCGAATAACTTTGTGAGGGACGAACTGGATGACCGTAGGACGCAGTGTGGTACAGGAGAAGTGATCAGGACAGTGACAGTAGGGCAGGGCAGAGCCATCTTTGGCACCTGCACACAGACGATTACCTTTGTAAACGATAATCCGTTTTACATCAATGATATGAATCACAATGATCCGGATGACGACATAGTCTGGCCTAAAGATTACCTTGCCCTGGGACAGTGTACATTTTCCGGCTTGCTGCCACAGACACTGCCTGACAGCTCGTCTATGCCGAGATTTACGGAAGACGCCTGCGACCTCGTGGGTATGAGATACGAAGACCGTGTATTTCCGTTTACCACCAATGGTGCCTGTTACAAAATCATCAGGACATGGACAGTGATAGACTGGTGCCAGAGGTATGACAACGGTGAGCCCTACAGCTGGAGCCACGAGCAGGAGATCAAGGTGGTGGACAACAACAAGCCTGTTCTGACGCTGCCGGTGACGAGAGTGGTTTTTGAAACACTCAACTGTTCCAGCGACGAGGTGACCCTTTCGGCTACAGCCGTGGATTGTACACCTGAGGCGGAGCTTAAGTGGTATTATGAAATATTCGAGGGAAGTACAAAGATAGCCACGGGACATACACGTGTGGTCACCGACGAGTTCGAACTGGGAGACTACAGGATCTACTACCGTGTGGAGGACAGATGCGGCAATGTGAGTGACGGTTCGTACCTGTTTAGCGTGGAGTCAGTTAAGGCACCTACAGCGATATGTAAGCAGGGTCTTGCTGCACCGCTGGTGTTGATGGACACAGATGGCAACGGTTCAGGAGATACGCCTATGGTTATGCTGGCCCCAGAATTTTTCGACAACAAGAGTGCCCACAGTTGTCCGGGAGTAGCGATAGACCTGAGTTTTTCGGCAGATGTAGATGACGACCAGGTGGTGTTCGGTTGCGACGATGTGGGAGATCAGGAAATACAGCTATGGGTGACTGACCAGTATGGCAATACCTCATATTGTACGACCTTTGTGGATGTACAGAGACATGCGTCATGCCCCAATAATCTGGTGGCCAACATATCAGGCCGTACGCTGAAGGAAGACGGTGACGAAATAGAAAATGTAAATGTACGCCTTCTGGGCAGTGAGGCGGTAACCACCACCAATGTCAACGGTCAATTTGCCTTTCAGCCTATGCCGGTTGGAGGAGCATACATGGTGGAGCCATCGAGAGACGGCGACGATATGAATGGGGTCAGCACGCTGGATATAGTCCTCATACAGAGACACATTCTGGGACTTGAAAAACTTAAGAGTCCGTACCAGATGATAGCTGCAGATGCCAACAACAGCGGATCGATAACTGCTGCTGACCTTACAGACCTGCGTAAGCTGGTGCTGGGCCTCACTCCGGCCTTGCCAAACAATACAAGCTGGAGATTTGTGGAGTCTGCTTATCAGTTTGCTGACAAGAACGATCCATGGCTGGAGCCGTGGGCCGAGAGGTACAACATCAGCGGCCTTAACAATGACATGGAGGCCAATTTTGTGGGCATCAAAGTAGGTGACGTCAACGGCAATGCCAAGGGCACATCAGCCACAAGCGACCATACAGGCAGCCGCAGCAACCATATAAACCTCGCCATCGGCGACAGGCAGATGACGGCCGGTGGCACAGTCGTAATCCCTGTTACAGCATCGAAAGCGGGTATAGTTTATGGTATGCAGGGTCTGATTTCGACAGCAGGCCTGCGGATCATCGAGGTCAGAGACGGCAGGATAGGCACATCAGGTGGCCAGTTTATCCTTACGGACAATGGGTTAGCGTTCAGTTTAGCTCAGGGAGAAGGCCTGAAAGCAGAGGAAGGTGAAGCACTGTTTACGCTTGTAGCAGAGGTGCAGAGACAGGGCCAGCTTTCAGAAATGATGACACTCAATGAGACCATCCAGCCTGAAATATATACGGATGGCCTGAATGCCGGCACCCTTGCCATCGAATGGACAGGCAGGAAAGCGACCGACATCCTGGCCGTAAGCATACATCCCAATCCATGGACAGTGACAACCACAATGAGCATCAATGCAGAAAGGGACGGCCTGGCTACGATGACCATCACGGATCTGACAGGCAGACAGATATTTGCGAGGACAGAATACCTCAGAGCAGGCCAAAATACGGTAACGATCGACAGGAGTGAGCTGGGTATATCCGGCGTCTACTTCTACGAACTCAGACAAAATGACAAACTTGCTACAGGCAGGATCATACTGATAGACTAAGGTTTTATTGACATAATTTTTGATTTGGCCTTCCGGTTTTCCGGAGGGCCTTTTTATTTTGGCTGTAAAAGCGTTTTATTTGCAAAAATATTTATTATGGCATACAATGACCGACTTGACAACTGTAGAGAGATTTTAGGACACCTCATTTCCTACGATGTGCTGGGAGGCCAATCCAATCTGACCATCCTGGATTACATCATCGGCTTTTTAAATGACCGGCAGATCGAGTACTATCTGGTGCCAAACGAAGATATGACAAAATCTTCACTTCATTGTCGAATAGGCCCTGAAGCAGACGGAGGTGTTATTCTATCCGGGCATACCGATGTAGTCCCTGTCAAAGGCCAGGACTGGCACACAGAGCCCTTTACCCTCACCGCCAGGGATGGAAAGTTGTACGGCCGCGGATCGTGTGATATGAAAGGTTTTTTAGCCTGCTGCCTGGCAACTGTCGATGTTTTTAAATCTGCTATCCTGAAAAAACCTGTCTATTTTGCCTTTTCTTACGATGAGGAGATCGGTTGCCTTGCTGGACCTGCATTGGCAAAAGCCATAAAAAAGCACTACAACGAAAAACCTGCCTATGCCATCATCGGAGAGCCGTCCATGATGAAAGTGGTCACAGGTCACAAGGGCATTTGTGTGCTTAAAACCACCATCACTGGCTCAGCAGGTCACAGCAGCCGCATAAGGTCAGAAGTGAGTGCCATCCACGTGGCTGCCAGGCTTATTGCCTGGATGGAAGACAAGATGGAGGCTCTCATCACATCCGGAAAGCTTGATTACCGCTTTGAGCCGCCACATTCCACCATTCACGCCGGCATGATCCAGGGAGGCATTGCACCCAACGTAATTGCGGATAAGTGTACCATATACTGGGATACCAGGGTAATTCCTGCTGACAATGTCAGTGACATCGTTGCCGGGTTTGAAACCTGGTGTTCTGTTTACGAAAAAGAACTAAAACAGAGATTCCCCGGAGCTTCCATTGTTACACAAGAGGACCATCCGCCCGTAGTTCCACTGGGAACAGACCGGAATGCCGCCATTGTACAACTGGTCACCAGTCTGGTGGGCGATGATTCCACGCAGACGGTTGCTTATGCAGCCGAGGCGGGCCAATTCGCTGCCGAAGGCTTCGGTACGGTTATCTGTGGGCCGGGTGACATCGCACAGGCACACAGGGCCAATGAATTTGTTGAAGAGTCTCAGCTGTCAAGATGTCTGGATATGCTTCAGGCTCTGGCACATTATCTTTCTGATGAAAAGGAAGGTCAATAACTGTGTTTCATTTGTATTTTGGTGTACGCTCGTCTCAGGTCTGAAAGTTTGCCTACATCGTAAATGCCACCGTCTTTCTCAGTAACCATATTTTCAAGGCTGAATGCCGAAAGTGCTGCACTGCCGTCTCCGGAAAGAGGATTTTCCACGTTTTTAAGCAGGAAAACAAACGAAAGCAGCAATACCACGGCAGCGGCAGCAGCCATGTATTTGACTTT
>JAKQGD010000565.1 GCA_029573365.1 Bacteroidota bacterium
AGGAACCATCTATCCGGATGTCGTTAGAAGCTGTGATGTTTCCATTTATGCTGGTACCCTCCACGATGCTGTTGCTGATGTTGCTGCTGACAGCCTGTGGACCATTTGTACTTTGCTTTTCGTTTTTTGAGCCAAACATGAGTAATTCTGCTTTTGGTGTAAAGTATAGTGACGAATATTAAAATTCGTTCAAATTATTAATCAAATCCACAATGTTATGGGAGCGAGGTCAAGTAAGAAGTAAATCAGGAATTCTGAACAGACAACCCGTGATGAGCGGGGCGATACTTGTCAGAACCGGGGGCAATAAACTCCTCTGTTTTCCGGGCCGCAGATATTGTAAATGAGTGAAAACTCAAATGCTCCATTGGCGGCAGCCGCCTGCCTGAGGCCTGAAACGTTTATATCATAACTGAACCCAAGTCCGAAGTTTTCGTAATTAAACCTGGAAGAAAGGATTACAGCGTCAGAGTGCAAACCTGAAGGCACTTTGTTACCTATCCTGTACCAAGCTCCTATTTCCCATGACTGGTTTGTAGAACGTGATGGTCCGAGAGCAAACCTGAAGTTTGTTCCTGCATTGAGTTCTCTGTGAGGACCCTGAGCCATAAATACTCCGAAAGGAAGCATGGATATCCTCCTTTGTAGTTCGAATTGCAGACCTGCGTGAATGGTGTATTTGCTGTAGAGGTTTACGGTTTCTCCTAGGAAAGAAACATTGGGCCTGTTGAGGTGAGCAATGGCAGCACCAACATACCAGTTTGTATAATTATCGATGATGCTAAACCACAACAATCCGGCTCCGATATCAGGATAAAGAAAATTGGTGTCTGTAAAGTTGGGCTCATTGATCGGAAGAGTAGGATCAAAACCCTGCCCTGTAATCTGTGTAGGCCATCTGAGGTCAGTGGTAGAAATGCTTCTGTTTGTAAGGGCTGCATCAGCACCTATCACGAGGTAAGAAGCCTTTTTTCTGTAACCGGCCATTTTTTTACTGTATGAAAGAGAAAGCCTTCCCTGAGTGGTTCCAAACCGGGATTCGCCGGCTACGTCACCCCAGATAGATCCGCCGATGCCAAAATAGTCCTCACGTCCTACTGGCACTTTCTGGTCATACGAAACTGAATAGGTGTTGTATGCATTGGCCGCAAGGACGGCTGCCCACTGGTTTCTGTAATTGGCTACCATTCTGGTCTTACAGTTCATAACTCCCGTCAAGGCCGGATTTAGGTTAAGCGGGGACATATAAAACTGCGTAAAATGTATGTCCTGGGCACTTACAAGTGCCGATGATAGCACCAGAATCAATACACCGATTTTTGAAACTAAATTGTTCATATTAGTAAAAAAGTTAAATTATGTTAGCTAAAATGCCGGACTTTCGTTGAAAATGGAAGGTAAAAATAGCCTTTCTTTTGATTTCGTGAAATATTTGTGATAAAAAAAAATCACATTAACAAAATGAGACGTAAAGGTCTATGTTTCTGATTTCCACCTGGCACCGTAGCTGCTGACCAGCTGATTGTCCAGTTCGTCGGCTTTTTCGAGCAGATTGTTAAAAAGCCTGTACATGGTTTCTTTGTTTAGAAACTGGTCAAAAATAAGGAGAGACAATATGATGTCCTGGTCTCTCAGAGATATGGACATGCCTTCCATTTCGTGGTTTTTACGCAGCAGAAAGTGGTACAGGTCTGCAATGCCTTGATCAGGCAGGGTACACAAATAAACGTCACTAATCAGGAGGCCTGTTTTTTCGTAGTATGATATGTTGACATCGGCACTGCCTTTTTGCACTTTCCATGAGTTGGGACCTTTGCGGGTAAGATCTACGTCATAGCCAAGTCTTGAGATGACTTCCTCCACAGATTGACAGATGCCATAGGGCTCATATGCCGCAATCGCCGAAATCATAGTGATAGAGGCTCCGCACACAGGACAATGTTTTTCTGACTGTTCGGTTTTCTCAAAAATGACCTTAAGGCAGGATGGGCACCTCACTCCCCTGGCACCATGCCCTTTGCGGAAAGCATCAAGGCAGTCCCTGACATAAGTTATGGGCAGGGAAAAACCTATGCTGTTGCCGTTTTGGATGATAAATGTGTTGATACCTATGACCTTGCCTTGAGGGTCTACGAGTGGTCCGCCGCTGTTGCCGGGATTGAGGGCTGCGTCATGCTGTATATAACTAATATCTCCTTCCTTGTGCAAAAGGCTGGAGATGATGCCCTGGGTAGCAGTATATTTCAGGTCAAAGGGATGACCTATGGCTATGACCCGGTCTCCTTCGTCTATCTGGTCTATGTTGCCTGCCTCTACCACCGGCATGTCATGGCCCGAGGGCGGAGAGATAAAGGCCAGGTCGTATTTGGTGTCCATATATACCACGGGCACCATCTGGTTTTTAAAATTTCTGCCAGCGATAACCACATTTTTATTGCCTCTGACCACATGTTCGTTTGTGATAATCAGGTCGGCTTCACGCAGGTAAAAGCCGGTCCCTGTGCTGTAAGGCGTAGCAATCTGTATGATTACATTTTCGTAGTGTGTTATGATTTCCCGGGAATTCATATGTCTTCATTATAATTGAGATCCCTGACCATCATAAGGTAGCTTTTGCCAAAGAGGTTCATGTCATCATATTGCAGAGATTTGTAGGAGGGATTCAGGTCCGGATATTCGGCAGCAAAGGACTTTGTAATATCCCTGATGGAATCAATCACCGCATGTTTGAGAGGTAAGCCTTTGGCAAGGTAACGTGTGCCAAAACCCAGGCTGATAAAATATTCGTTTTCGCTGATCATGTAATAAAGCTTCAGAAAGTCCCGTGTAGGCTCCGGTAGGGCAAACGAATACAGAGCATAACCCACGACATAGCCGCATATGGCATTGGCGTAAGCCAGGTGTTTATTTTGGTAATACCAATCAAAATCTGTCAGCTGGGCATCCACAATTTCTACAAACCTTTGGTGGCCTTCGGGCATGGATATTCCAAAGGTGGAGTTGACTTCATATATTTCTTTGCTAAAAAGGCTGTATTCCACTTTGACAAATTGCCTGATACGTGATATGATTTCTCTGTTTTTTTCGTGCACGGACACCATGTTGTCATTAAAAAAGAGCTGGTTGCAATCCAGGATGGTTTCCATGGTATTGCCTTCCGGCTTGACCAGGTAATCTATTCTGTACAGGTAATCGAGCAGTAAAAATGAGATTCCTCCGGGGTAGAGATAGCCGTTTAGCTTTCCGCTGTCTATTTCCTCCAGGACCTTGACGGCTTCATTGTGAAAATACCGGTACTTTGTTCTTTTTTCCTGTGCAGATACAGGCCTGGTATGTGTAGAGTCTATTGGCTTAAGCCCATCAAACTCATGAATGAGTACGTCGTCTTTGCGGTCAGCATGTGTGGCGAGCTCTCTGAGTGCCTGGTAGATTTTGTGAGGCGACCCGTCTTCTACAAAGGTGTCAAACCTGAGACACAGACAATGGTTTTCGTCAAGTGTAAACCGTGCATACCGGAGTTCAAAATTTTCCTCCAGAACCTTACGCATCAGTCCCAGGGATGGTTGCGGTACCATGACGATGCGGGCCTCAGCGTATAATTTTTTGTGGTCTGCCTCGCCGTGTATGACCTTGGACCCCTGGTATATGGTGAAAGTGAGTTTGCCCCGTTTTTTAACATAACTTACATTGTGGCGGCGGTCATCGCTCAGAAAATCGAGCAGATGGCTGTAGCACTCGAGGTATTTTTCGTTTTCGAACGTATCCATGGCTTTCTCCCAGTTTTTGTATTTGGATTCGTCCTTGTAGGTGTCCGAATACCTTCCAAACTGGATCACTGGATCCGGAATTTTATTTTTAGCCCCGAAAAATCTGGAAAATAATCCCATATTTACAGCATGATTTTGAGGTTTTGCCACAGATGAAATTCCGGACAGAACTTATATTGCCACCATCCAGCCGGAGCATAGGCCATACAGACGGTGTGTTGTTGCTGGGATCCTGCTTCTCCACTAACATAGGGGACAGGTTGCAAAAATATAAATTTAGATGTTTATCTAATCCCTTTGGCACTGTCTATAATCCTGTATCCATTTCCAGGTTGATTTCCATGTCGGCGGCCGGGATGAAGACCGACGATTCTTACCTTACTTTTTCGTCAGGTATCTGGGTCCACCCTGATTTTCATAGTTCACTGGCATCATCTGACAGGCAGCAGGCTGTCAATCAAATAAACCAGGCCTTGCAGCATGTCAGGAAAGAGCTGCAGGATACGACATACCTATTTATAACCCTGGGCACATCTATAGTGTACAGATGGAAAAAGACAGACAAAATAGTGGCTAACTGCCATAAGCTGCCCACATCAGAGTTCACCCGCGAATCCGTGTCAGCACAGGAAGGTGCCGGGGCCCTTGCAGAGGCTTTTGCCGCAGTCAAAAAAATAAATCCTGACATACGAATCATCCTGACAGTGAGTCCCGTAAGACATGTCAGAGACGGGCTAGTCGCCAATACCAGAAGCAAGGCCAGACTTTTTGAAATGATTGACATCCTCGAAGCTACCGATGCTGCGGTGTCTTACTTTCCGGCTTATGAATGGCTGATGGATGACCTCAGAGATTATCGTTATTACGGGGCTGATCTGATACACCCCAATGATCAGGCGATAGAATTTATTTGGGAAAAATTTTCTTCCCACTATTTCAACTCAGACACTTCAAATCTCAACATGAGGATTGACAAAGTATTGACAGGTCTAGCCCATAGGCCGTTTAATCCTGATACAGATGAGCACAGAGCTTTCGTTTCCAGGCTTTCAACAGAAATAAAGGAGCTGGAAACCAGGTACCCCTGGCTTAAATTCTGATCATGTTAACTACCTCAGCAGAGTGACATCACCACGATAGGATACAGTGCAAGAGTCGACCCTGTATGTCACTTTGTAGAGATACACCTCGGATGGTGCCTGCTTACCACCCATGGTTCCATCCCACGGTTTATCAGATGAGTAAACCTGCTTGCCCCACCGGTCAAAAATGGTCATATTTAATAGAGTGGGTTGTTTGTCTTGATCAAAACCCGGCCTTATGGGCCTGAAAACGTCATTGTATCCGTCGTTGTTGGGCGAAAACACATTTGGTATTTCCGCTCTGGTATTTTTTACCTCAAAAGAGATGGTTTTCCTGCCGCATGCTTCATAATTGGAAATGTAGGCGGTCAGAGTACCAATATACTCAGGAGAAACTACCGGGTTGCTACAATTGAGACATGAAAGTACTCCCGGTTCAGGGGTTGTACCATTTATGTCCAGCCAGAAGATGGTGTCTCCTTCTGTCAGCGTGAGATCCAGAGTCACAGGAGCGTTTATCATACATCTGTCTGCTACCAGTACAGTGTCCACCACCACAAGATCCGTATGTCTGATATTTATGTTTGTGGTGGCTGTACAACCATTTTGGGATGTGGCCGTAATAGCCAGAATGCTGTTCTGATCGGCCTTTATGACGATAGAATCACCAGAAATAACTGCGTTTACAGCAGGGTTAAAGGTATATGTCACTCCGGGTGACGCAACGATTTTGTAGGTCTCAGGCCCGCAAAGGTTTATACTTGCCGGAGCCAATAAAGTTGGTTTTTGCAAAAAGGTAAGTGTGCGTGAAACGGTATCTCTGCATCCTGACTCAGTGTTGACGATAAAAAGGTCTACTTTGTATGAGCCGGGATTTCCAAAACTGATCAAAGGGTTTGTCTGAGTGCTCAGTATGGCCCCATTGTAAGACCATGTCTGCTGGTCAGCACCTGTAGACCGGTTTAAGACCTGAACTGCACCATCGCAAGTGGTAGCTTCCGGAAAATCGGCTATTACCTGGTAAATGCCTACAGGTGCCGTAAGTACTGTTTCGCACCCGGTTTCTGCTGATCTGAGCACCACAGAGGCAAAGGTATTGCCTGATTCCGGCACATAATTGTACGCATAACTGAATGGGCTCACGTTTTGTGCGGTTTCTCCCTGACCGAAATCCCAGTAATAGGATGAAACGTCCTTGAGGTCCGATACGGTAAAGGTTATCAGTTCGCCCTTGCAGACTTTTTCCTTGTCGGCAATCAGCCTTCCTTCAGGACCTACCAGTGTTACTTCTTTTTGGACCATATCCGAACAACCCAGATCGGACTTTACCATCAGAGATATGGTGTATTTGCCTTTATTGTAGGTGGCCACAGGGTTTGTAACCAGTGATCTTTGTCCATTTCCCAGATCCCAACTGTATTTAACCGTATCAAATGAGTCTATGACGCTATTTTCTCCCGTGAGTTGCAGTGTTTTGGGATAACAAAAAACAGAGTCAGTGATGCCCGAAATCACGGCATTTGGTTTTGCAGTAACCCTCACTACCACCTGATTGTCGGTGACGCAGTTTGTTCCTCTCTCCACGATTTTAAGATCGATAGTATGCTGGCCCGGTGAAGGTAAAGGAATAGTCAGTCCATTGCCTCCCGGAACGGCCTGTTCGTCTACCTTCCACAGATAATCAAAATCAGAATCCACCGGTTTTACATCCGTTGCTGTAAGTACTATGTTTTGGCCCTCACAGATAAGAGGTTCGTATGACAGTTTTACAGATGGCGAATAAACTGTAAATTCCTTATTCTTTTCTGATTTGCATCCCAGAGAATCGACCACTTTCAGCACCACCCATGCACTGCCTGATTCCTGCAGGTTGGTAAAGGTGTGGCTAGTTACCGGACTGTTTTTTGTGGTATCGAAACTCCACTGATATGAGATTATGGGAAGGTCATGCTCAGATATGTCTGTAAAGGTGGCTGTGACAGGGCGACAAAGTGAGTCCCTGTCAGATGTGAATCCGGCATTCAGACCGTAGACATCTACTACGGCATATGCTGTGTCCCGGCATCCGTTTACATCCCTGACTTCCAGTGTGATGGTATGTTTGCCTGGTGGTAATTTTGCCTTCACAGTATCCCTGTCGGTGACAATGTTAGGGAAGCCAATTTCCTTAGGAAATGACCACAGATATCCTGATTTACAGCCGATAACGGCATCTTTGCAATGGGTGCTGATGAGTTTGTAATCAACACCTGCACACCATTTTAGATCGGTTTGAATGTCTGCTATTGGCTCCCTGAGTGAGATGGTTACTGATTCCGTATGTGCGGCACAGTTGTCTGCCTGATTTTCTGCTGTCAGTGATACCTTGTAATCTCCCTTGCCGGGAAAAGTGTAGTAGAAACTGTCCTGACGAATCTTCTCGCCCATAATTTCCCAATAAAAATCAGTGGCATTTTTACTTTTGTTTTCGAAAAACACCTTGAGTCTGTCAGTGCAGCTTACCTGATATTTGATATGAGCACGGGCACCTTTAATGGTAATATTATCGGTGAATTCGTAAAACTGGCCTCCGTTTTCCAAAGTCATTATTATGGGATATATGCCGGGTTCTTCCCCTCCGGAGTAGGTAAAGAATGAAGTTTTTTCGCAGCCGGTTATGGTGTTTCCAATACTCAGGTTTACGGCATCTATTTCATCAGGAACACCTAAGATCGAAATAACCAGAGAGTCATTAAGACAGATGACCGGGTCAGGCAATGATACTGAACAGTTTCCTGACTGAAAAACGGGTTTTTTATGTACATGGATTGTAGCACCGAAATATTTATCCATACATCCGTTTTCGGTTATGATGGCCAGATTGACATAATAATCGCCGGGGAAATCATATTCGTGAAAAGCGTCCCCTATGGTAGTAGCATCGTATTCTGTCGAGGTGCCATCACCCCACGTAAAAATCCATTTGATGATAGGGCTCACAGATTTTGATTTATCAGTCACTCTCAGTAAAAATGGGGCCTCACCTTCAAAGGCATTTACTTCAAATTGGGCGTTAGGCAGCAGCACATAATATTTTTGGGTCGATTTGGAAAAACATCCGTTTTTTGATGTTACACCCAGCTGCACGGCAACGGAGTCAGGCTCATTGTAATAAAACGAATCTCTCCCGACCGATTGCACGGATTCTGAATAGTATGCTCCAGCCACAATACCATCCCACAGATATTCCTTGTAACTTTTAACAAGGGCTTCACAGGAAAAAGTAGCCGGCAGGCTGCATGCCGTATCAGGAGTGATGGTAAATGTTGCATCTGCTTCTTCTACAAATACCCGGTATGTAGTGTCCCTTTCGCATCCCAGATTTGTCTTTTGCCTGACGTGGATATCATGGAATCCTTTTGAATTAAAAACGACAGAAGGAGTTCTATCAGTAGAAATCTTTGGATCTGCCTGGGCTCCAAAACTCCATTCGAAATCCGCGGCTGCTGTGTTGTTTATAAAGCTGGTTTTTGCTTTATAACAAACAGTATCAGGTATATCTATCATAAAGGGTGGATAAAATCTAACACTTACCGTGGAGGAGATGCTGGACCTGCAACCCTTATTGTTGTCCACCACAAGGACGATGGTGTAGTCATTCGGTTGCTGATAAGTTATCGGGTCTGGTTGTGCCTTGTTAGAGTAAGTACCATTGCCAAAATCCCATTTATATGTAAATGTGGAATCCAGGGTCCCGTAATTTGTCAGGTACAAACGGGTCGGAAAGATACATGTGGGGCTAATAGAATCAATGCCAAACAAGACATTTTGCTGGTCCGCAATGACTACCTGGTCCTCAAAAATTTTTGAAACATTGCACTGGGGGATGCTGGTGAGAATGTTAAATCCTACATCAAAACTGCCAATGATTTCATAAGTGTGCGAAGGATTTTTTAGCTGGGAGCTGACTCCATCACCAAAGTCCCACAGATATCCTGTTACCATCAGGCCGGCAGGCACGATGCTTTTATCAGTAAATTTGATACGCAGAGGGGCACAACCCTGATTTGTATCTACGGCTATCTGAGGCTGTATCTCAGGCAGCACTCTTATCCTTATGGATGCCACCTGCTGGGTGCCGCTTTTTAAGGTCACGGTGTATGTGCCGGGCTGGGTAAATGTATGGCTGGGATTGAGCTTGTCGGACGAAGCACCATCATTAAAGTCCCATACGGGATTATTGATGGCAGGATTGGGACTTTTAAAATTGACGGCGAGCGGCACACAACCCAGGGTGTCGCTGGCCACCTGTGCCCTGACATTGGCCATAAGGATAATAAAGAGTACGGAAATGGTCAGTTTTCTTTTCATGGTTACCATAATTTAATATTGGAATTCAAATAATTGGAGGCCATGATTTCGTACTGGCGGGTTGTAAAAAAGCAATGGGCACAAAAGAAATGGGACATATAGTTTCCGACTTCGGTTTTATAATAATCATTATTGTCATCAGGCAGCGGGTAAACAAAGTAACAGTTATTGTCCGGTCTGGCATTGGGGTCGGCAGGAGTGTCACAAACAAAGTCTCCGGCAGTAAGGCAATTAGAACCATCGACCAGCTCTTTACCAAATCTCGTCTCAAAAGTATGCAGCAGGCCAAAGCTGTGACCTAGCTCATGTACCAGACCGATGCCATTTTTAGGCACCAGCATAAAACATGAATCAGGTTTATTAATGCCATTAAAATTTGAGTACGAATTGGGGCCGGCGGCACCCAGGCTGTCGACAAAGTAGAGATTTATGCGTCTTTTTTTCTGAAAGCGGGAAGTCAGCAGTCCTACTTCAATGAAATCATCGATATAGCCGTATGAATAATCTGCTATGGTGTCACTGATGCAGAAATCAAAAGAAATACATATGGGCTCAAAGGCTTTATTGGCTTCCATTAAGTGCTTCGAAATCTCCTCTGCAGTAATCCCTGTCCTGCCCAAAGAATCCTTGACTATGTGCACAAAGATTGAAAATTTTTTACTGACACAGGGCAGATTCCGGTCTTTTGTATAATAAGGATCTTGGCCCGTGACAGACAGGTGCAGTACGATCAGCAAAAGGAGAAAAGTAAATTTTTTTAACATGTCGATAATATTTTTATGGATAATCAGAGCCTGGGACAAAAGACCACTGGTTTAGGCTTGGGTTTGTGGTCCTTGTGGAAAATGTGATAAAATCCGAGCTCCATAGCCCCAGGATTTCTGACCACTGTAGCCACCTGACCTGTTACTATGTCAAATGCCAGAGTCACGTAGGTATTTTTAGCGGAGTACCCTGCCATAATGCCGAGGGATTCTCCCAGTCTTCCTGTAAGCCCGGTGATTCCCTTCCATTTATGTTTGGATGAGAGTTTCCAGGATGATATCAGTTGCAGATTTATGTTTGTCTGATTTTCGGAAAACGAAAAATAAACTGCGGGCTCCAGACTGAGTTGTTTTGACAGAGTCGTGTTAAGGGCAGTGCTGACATTTATGCGGCTTCCCAGACTGGCATCGCTGCTCTTGCCGATAGTGCTGTATGTCGGAGAATTTGCCCTGATAAATGCGGCTCCTGTTCTGACAAAGTTTTTTTTGTCAATCCGCCTACTGACAGCCATACCCAGATGAAAAGTGGTTAGTTTGCCGTTAAACGAAGAAAGGGCAGCCAGGTCTGGATCCTGGTTTCCGGACAAAGTGGTCTCACTTCTGTAATCAAGTGTAGATACTGACAACTTGAGAAATTCGAAGCCTCCTCCCAGGCTGATTACCGTATTTCTTTTTTTGTCTGCAGCAAAATGGTATGCCATCAGCATCGTACCTCCGGCGGTCGTGTACGAAAGTTGTCCCGTGCGGTCGTATAAGAGGTTTATGCCGGCAGATATCCAGTCTTTTTGCCTTAACGGCGAATGGAGGTTCATCTCTGCCCCAGTTATACCGTGTTCGTAGACACGCTGATATTGTGTCCGTACCGTACCTTGTACCTTGATAAAACCAGGAAAGTCTCCGGTATGGGCGGGATTAAAAATATTAGAAGCCGTCCTGTAGTTTGAAAAATGCATATCCTGGCTACTGATACCCGCAGCCCACAGAAACAAAAAAAATCCCAGAGTTAGTCTAATTACCTTCATGCCGCTCTGTTTGATTCGTTGGTAAATATACCATAAGAACGGCAGCTTTCAGAATTTGTAGCGGATAAAATTGTAAAATATAGAAAAGTGTTTCCTGTACGACATTTTTAGTAGTAGAATCATCGGAGTGCTCCACAAGCATAGTTGTAGCTTTAGCCTTCTCAAGTGAGCAAAATAAGTTGCAGGCAGGTCAGTTTTTCAGAATCTGAGGAAAGCGGGCTGTTTTAACGATGCAGTCCAGTTGCTGCATAAAATCCCTTTTTTCTTCGCCGGGGGCAAAGACAAAAACGTCGATAAATACGACCTCCCCTTTGGCATCATTATGCAGGAGGTAACTGATAAACGGTCCACCCATAAAGTCGTTTTCCATTTCCCAAATGCCCCTCACTTCCCTGACATAGACGTTGTTTTGTGTATACGTATACTGATAGGTAGGCAAATCTTCATTATTGGTCGTCATGTATGAATCAGCAAATCCTGAGTGGATATACTCGCGGCCATATTCATTACGCATTTTGATGATATTGTCCATAGAAAACTGCTCCTTGTCTTTATATGGAAATCTGCGTATGACGATGCTTTGGTTCATTTGTTTGCTGTCAAGCCTTAACCATAGGAAATTGGGCTTGTTTACGGCCAGTTTGTACAATCCTGGTATACGCATCTCCATGCCAAAACTATCCAACACCAGCTTGCTGAGTTCCTGGTTGTGGTCCTTGATGCCAAAGACGGTGGCTGACAGGTTTTTTTGGTCATGCTTATTTATCCTGCTTGCTATGGTAGGAAAATTTTCCCTGATGGCTTTAGCCAGGTTTTCTTTACCGTTGCCAAAAAGGTAGATGATCATTTGCTCACGTGCCCACTTATTCTGTCCTGCAAGGGAAGTAAATGCCGGATCCTTGAGTGCCTTGGCAAATCTTTCTTCGCCCAGGTCCTGACGCAGCATTTTAGTGGTCGTGGATGCAGTGTCAGCAACATCCGCAACAAGCACATAGGTTCTGAGTTCACGTTTTAGGGGTTTGGCGTTGAGATCTTCAGGGGTCATATGCCTTATGTCAAAAATAGGCTCTTCTGCGGGCAGGACGGGGTAGGCAGATTCAAAATATTTTACCAGCGTATCTCCTACAGACCCCTCAAAAATATTTTTATCACACAGGATTACCACGTCATTGATCCTGCCCATGGCAATGGGTTTTGACTCGAAGCTCTTTGTCAGTTCGTTGTCGCAGGAGGCCAGGAGCATCACTGATAAAATCTGCAGGAGAATATATTTGGCTTGATGATTCATATTTTTAGGCGATTGATTGGATGATGGCATCCGGTTTGTAACTGTAAGATGCAAATTTAAGCGTTTTTGGTGTCAACTGTTCTATTACAAATTTACTCGCAGCCAAAAACAGGCTCACCTTAAAATTGCATCAATTTGCCGGAAGGCTATAACAATAGGACAAGGGTATACGTTTATATTTGCTGTCAATAAAAGAGCACAGGCGTTATGAATAGTGTGAAATGGACAATGATTGTATTGGTGTCAGTTTTGCTGGGCTCCTGCTGGAACCAACCCAAAGGTCCTGATGTGTCAGGAATACCTGTAAAAACCGATATCATACGCACGGAAAACCGCCTTGCTGAGATCAAAGATACAAATGACATAAAAAAACTTATAAGTGAGCACCCTGCATTTTACAGATTGTATTTCAGTGAGATATGGCCCGCTTATAATGGAACAGACCGGGACAGCCTTCTCGGATTTATCAAAGAAGCACAGCAGGATACATTTTTCAGCAGTGTTCTGACCAAAATTGAAGCCCGTTTTCCGGATATGGACAGGACAAAAGCTGAGCTTGAAGATGTTTTCAGGTATTTGAAGCATTATTTTCCAGACAAAATTTCAGTGCCAACGTTTTACACCTTCGTTTCGGGCTTTGGTTACCAGGTATTTATTTTTGAAGACGATGGCGGCAAAGATGGGGTAGGCATCGGGCTGGATATGTTTTTGCACCCGGATATGGATTACAAGACTGTCGACCCTGACAATAGCAATTTTTCCAATTACATCACACGGTCATGGAACCGCGACCATATAACCCGCAAGGTGGCAGATATATATGTCAGCGATTTGCTCGGACCTCCTCCGGGACACAGGATGCTCGACCTTATGATACACAACGGCAAAGCACTGTATATCACTAAAATGCTTATGCCTGAAGCCCGGGATTCTGTCATTATGGAGTACACAGCCAGTCAACTGGAATGGTGCCGCGAACACGAGCTACAGATGTGGTCCTTTTTTGTAGCCGAAAAAATGTTTTATGAATCATCACTGGCAAAAATGGGCAAATATATAAATCCAAGCCCCGGCAGCCCCAATATGCCTCCTGAGGCCCCCGGAAGGACTGCCAACTATCTCGGGTGGAAAATTGTAGATGCATATATGCAAAGGCATCCGGGCACTACTTTACAGCAACTCATCGATTTGAAAGACAGTCAGAGGATTCTCGATGAGTCGAAATACAAGCCAAAACAGAAATAAGGTCGTGATTTGCAAAAGTTTAACAAGCAAGGTGGAGTACATTTTTCCATGGGTTTGCTTATATCGTTAATTATCCCTAATTTTGTGATATAAATTCAAAAAAATGTTCAATCTAGTATTTGGACTCGGAGGTCAGGAGCTTATGGTTATTGGCCTGATTATTCTGGTTTTTTTCGGCGGAAAAAAAATTCCGGAATTGATGCGAGGACTTGGTTCAGGCATCAAGGAATTTAACAATGCCAAAAACAGCATAGAATCTGAAGTGAAGGAAAACATGAAGGAACTGGACTCTAAAAAGTAAGTCCTTGTTTTGCTGCCCTCCACTCAATGTGTCAGGCACCCAATTGTGATAACCAAAAATCGACTTGACTTCCCACCCTGTTGTCAAATAACATTACTCATATTTGAAAAGATTGTGGGCTTTTTGGTCACAGTCTGTATCCTGCTATAAGTCTTAATTCTTTGTACAGTCTGCGTTCTGCCGGTACTGAGGTTGATTCCTGGTATGTAGCATTCCTAAGATAGGAGTCAAACTGCATACCCAGGATGATATGGCTTTTTAAAGGAAAGAGGTACCTGATTCGGGCCAGATCGAGGTTTTCTATTCCCTTTGGCTGCGATCTGGAGTTGATGACAAAGTGGCTCATGTGGCCTGACAAAGTGCCCAGATGGCGTGTACGCACATTGGCCTCTATCTCTCCGACCCACCCCTGACCATAAATGTAGTCCCGATCAAAATTGGGAAAAATTTCTGGGTAGACGGGCTTTACCATCTCAGAATTGCCACTGCCAAAAATGATGACTCCCACCCTTGCAGCCCCATCCAATACCGTGTTGCCGGCATATCTTTGCCACGTCCAGTCGCCGGTGACCATAATCGTTCCAAGCTTGAAGACATGGTTGTGTATAAAGTCATAATGCTGCGTTAGGCTGACAATATCCGTAGTGGAGGCTGTGTTGGTGACTTTGGTACCCAGAATGACGGCGTCGGATGACAGATTGAAATAGGTAAACTTTTTGCTTTCCGGCGAATATGAAAAATTTGTCCTCGTATCGACTCTGAAATAATCAAAAGGCCTGAAAGATTTCGTTTCTGTCTTGAAGAGGTTGCCGTATTCCACCTCGGCAGCCAAACCAGGCCCCAGGCCGGAAAAAGCCGGATCATGAGATGTCCAGGCAACAGGAACGCTTCCCACCAGGGTCAGCTGAACAGGTGTCAATGATTGTGGTGTATACGGAATACCTCTGCCCAGGGCGAACCTGTTAAATGCTCCGACTGGGCTGATAAGACTACCTGAAAAATCCCTCAGCCATTGCCACCTGCGAGATCCGGGATAATTCCATATAAAATCTGTAAGGCGGTAGGTAATTTCTCCGATATAAATGCCGCCGAGGGATGTCGTAAATATATCAATATTGCTGGCAGGTTCTGTTTCGCCCAGATATTCCCACATAAAGACTCCTCCCATGGTGTACGGCATGGCCTCCAGATAACTGTTTGCATTGGTACGTGACGTTTGATACAAGACAACACCATGCAGTGGGTGTGCCATCCAGTTGGTAAAGAAATTATCACCGTCTGTCATAAAGCCTCTTTTCATATTAATCCACCAGTGGGACGGACTGACGTCTGCCCATTCCTTTTTTCTGATGTACAAATCCCAACGGTTTATGATAAGGTTGACAGCGGTTATTTCGGCCATCGGTACTACAGGATTTGGTTTTTTATATGCCTGCCATAAAGTATCTCC
>JAKQGD010000568.1 GCA_029573365.1 Bacteroidota bacterium
TATTTTTCTGCCAGTTCGTTGAGTTCGTGATAGTGGGTAGCAAAAAGAGTCTTGGGCCTGACTTTGCCATTGTGCAGATACTCTGCCAGTGACCATGCTATAGATATGCCGTCGTAGGTCGATGTGCCCCGGCCTATCTCATCGAGCAGGATGAGGCTCCGAGAAGAGATATTGTTCATAATGGAGGCAGTTTCATTCATCTCAAGCATAAAGGTAGATTCTCCACTCGAGATATTATCACTCGCCCCTACCCTGGTAAATATTTTATCTACGATGCCTACACGGGCCTTTCCGGCCGGCACATAGGAACCCATCTGAGCCATGAGCACAATCAGTGCTGTCTGCCTCAAAACTGCTGATTTTCCTGACATGTTGGGGCCCGTAATCATCATGATCTGGGTGTCATCATTGTCCAGATGTATGTCATTAGGCACGTAATCCTGCCCTACCGCCATCTGTTGTTCGATGACAGGGTGACGGGCATTTTCGAACTGCAGTATCATACTCTCATCGACATGTGGACGGCAATAATTGTGCTTGAGTGCCGTATTGGCCAATGACAGTGTGCAGTCCAGAATGGCCAGATTGCGGGCATTTTGCATAATGGCGTCTATATAACCTGCCGCTGCGATGACTAGCTCATTAAATATCTTTTCTTCCAGAGCAGCAATACGTTCTTCGGCGGTGAGGATTTTTTCCTCCAGGATTTTCAGGTCTTCGGAGATGTATCTTTCGGCATTGGCGAGGGTCTGTTTTCTAATCCACCCGGCGGGGATTTTTTCGTGGTCCTTGTATTTGTTTGTGACCTCTAGATAGTAGCCAAAAACATTGTTAAACCCAACTTTAAGGCTGCTGATACCGGTTGCTTCGGCTTCTCTGGACTGGATTTCCAGTAACAATTCCTTGCTGTGTTTTATGATATGTCGCAGATCATCGAGCTCATCATTGCATCCTGTCCTGATGACATTTCCTTTTGACAGCAAAGTAGGCGGATCGTCAGAGAGTGTCTGTGATATTTCGTCCCTTAGTTTTTGGCACAACTGTATCCTGTCGGCCAGCATGCCCAGAGACTCCTGGCTTGAAGCACGCAAGACAAGCTGGATGTCGGGCAGAAGTGCCAGTGATCTTTTGAGCTGCAATAACTCCCGGGGAGAAATTTTTTCCATCGCCAGCCTGGAAGCTATTCGTTCGATGTCCCCTGCCTGCCGCAGCAGTGCCACAAGTGTATCAGCATCAAAATAATGATCCACAAAATACCCGACCATGTCGAGTCGTGTCCTGATTTTGTCTATGGAAAGGAGCGGCAACAAAATCCAGTTTTTAAGGAGCCTGGCTCCCATCGGCGTTACGGTTTTGTCCAGTACCTGAAGCAATGAACTGCCACCTTCGTGTGTGCTCCGTATGAGTTCTAGGTTGCGTATGGTAAACCTGTCAAGCCAGACATAATGCTCTGACTGTATTCTGGTAATCGAGGAAATATGGGCGGTTTTGTCGCTTTTAATGGTTTGCAGGTAATGCAGGATGGCACCTGCGGCCACCTGTGCCAGGGACAGTTCTTCGATGCCAAAACCTTTGAGATTGGAAACCGAAAATCTGTCCAGCAGCTTCTCTCGGGTATAATCAGGCATGTAGACCCACTCTTCTATGCCGTAATAATAATACCGATCCCCATATATCTTTGTGTAGTCCTTGACAAATGCCTTGGATAAAATTATCTCAGAGGGACTAAAACCATCTATAAGCTTTTCTATGGTGGCAGCATTGCCTTCTGATACCAGGAAGTCTCCCGTGGAAATATCCAGAAAAGCTACTCCATATTCGTTTTTAGTTGTAAAGTGGATGGATGCCAGGAAATTATTGGCTTTTCGGTCCAGGATGGTATCGTCTATGGTAACCCCCGGAGTGACTACATCGGTTATGCCACGGTCAACGATCTTTTTTTCCTTGCTGGGTTTTTCCAGTTGTTCGCAGATGGCTACTCTGTATCCGGCCCTGACCAGCCTGGGCAGGTATACATCCAGAGAATGAAACGGAAAACCCGCAAGTTCGATGTCTGTACCACCATTGTTTCTCCGGGTAAGAACTATGCCCAGGATATCAGCGACTTTGACAGCATCATCGGCAAATGTCTCATAAAAATCTCCTACCCTGTACAAAAGAATGGCGTCAGGGTGTTTGGCCTTAAGCTTAAAATACTGGGCCATCAGCGGAGTAACCTTGCCCGCTTCATCTGTAGGTGCACTGACACTTTTTCTGGCCAACTTTATACTGTCTTTTGGAAAATATAAAACGCAAATATAGGGAAAGCAGGTCAGAAATACCAAGCGGCTACTTAATTTGCCAGCCGGCCTAGGTGTAGAAAAGTTTAAGCGGAAGTCTGGTCAGCATTAAAACATCCAGGAAGAGACTTAATGCGGGTCAGTGTTTTTTACCAGACGATTTATGGTGCCCTGAAAAGGATAAACCCTTACTCTTTTCTCCTAAACGACCATGTTATATACGCCCGGGCTACAACATCACCCGCGGTGTCAGTGCCTGTGGACATCATGGTTATGGTGCCTGTTTGCCCAGCCGATGACAGCCCGTCGAGTACGGTCTGAAGTTCGATTCCCTGGTCGCAGGTAAAAGTAACCATGGTTGCCGCTTTTTTGACATACTCCATCCTGAAACCGGTCACCAGCATGGAGTGAGCGGACCTGCCTGCAAGATGCATCTGGCAAAGGGCTCCTGTTGACAGTTCTGCAGCTCCTCCCAGGGCGGCAAAATAGATGGATTTGAACGGATTCTGGGTCCTGAGCCCAAAAGGTATGGTAACCCGACAGTTATTTTCATCCAGTTGCCTCACCCTGATGCCCCAAAAAACTACTGAAGGCAACCTGAACGACATGCCCAGAATAAATTTTACCGGATTGAGTACATTGCGGCGATAGATCTCAGATTCTTTCCTCATTTGTCAGTCTTTTTTACGAGGATGCCAGTGGACCTCATTTACTCCCTTACTATGTGCTATGTATCTGGCCAGGACAAAAAAATAGTCCGAAAGCCTGTTGAGATAGACGACTATAGCCGATTCTACCTCCGCAACCCTGCCCAGCGAAATCACCCTCCTTTCTGCCCTTCTGCACACGGTACGGCATATATGGGCTTGGGACACTGCAATATCACCTCCCGGAAGAATGAAGTTTTTAAGCGGTTCGAGAAGCTGGTCCATGGTATCCATGGCATTTTCGAGGACCTGGATGTCAGTGTCTCTGATGTCTGACGAAAGAGTAAATTTTGACGGGTCCGCTGCCAGGCTGGAGCCAATGTCAAAAAGTCTTTTTTGGACTTCGCTCAGGAAGTAGTTTTGGGTAGCCTCAACAAAGGAATCATTGAGCAGGCCAATAAAACTGTTAAGCTCGTCGACGGTGCCGTAGGCTTCTATACGGATATCGTCTTTTGACACCCGGGTGCCCCCGAATAAAGATGTCGTACCCTCGTCACCTGTCCTGGTATATATTTTCATGATAAAACTTTGAACCTAATCGGGACAAATATATACATAATTCGCCAACGAAAACGGTTACTTTTTTGCTGTTGCTAACCAATTAACAATTTGTAAACGCCACAAACCGGACTCCGAATGTACTTTTGCAACTCAAAAGTGTAGTTATGACCAATGTGTTTAAGCTCCACCCCTGGCATGGTGTGGACATAGGAAACGAAGCCCCGGAGCTGGTGACAGCATTTATCGAAATCATACCCAGCGATACGGTAAAATATGAGATAGATAAACATTCTGGCTACCTCAAGGTCGACAGGCCGCAGAAATTCAGCAATATAGTTCCGGCTTTGTATGGCTTTATTCCACAAACGTACTGTGCCGAAGATGTAGCCAATCTAAATATGAAAGTCACGGGCCGCACAGACATCAAGGGTGACGGCGACCCTTTGGATATATTAGTATTAACCGAAAGGGAAATCACCCACGGAGACATCCTTGTAAGAGCCTATCCGATAGGAGGATTCAGGCTTGTGGACAACAATGAAGCCGATGACAAAATCATCGCCGTGCTTAAGAGCGACGATGTGTATGGGCTTTGGAAAGACATCAGCGATGTACCGGCTACCATCATCAACAGATTAAAACATTATTTCCTGACCTACAAACAAATGCCATACAAAGAGCCTACGTGCATCATTGATGAGGTTTATGGCAAGGAAGGTGCTTTTGAAGTCATCAGGGCCAGCATGGAGGATTATCACCACCATTTCAGGCGATAAACCTCAATGGCTGAAAACAATCTTGCCAAACTGTTTACCCTCGGCCATCCGAGAAAAACCATCCCGGTAATTATCCAGCGGCAAAACACAGTCGATTACTGGTACGATGTGATGTTTGCTCACGAAGTCTATCATTTGCCCAAAATCCGATTCCGAGCCCATGGTTGACCCAAGAATGGATAGTTGTTTCCAGAACACCTGTTGCGGATTTACTGAACCTATCTGCCCTGCCGTGGCACCATAAAAGGCTATTCGTCCACCAGGCTGACACACCCTGATCAGTCCTGAAAACCCGGGACCACAGGCACCGTCGATAACCACATCCACACCACCGAAGTCGGTTACCAAATCCTTGGTCCAGTTGGTATCCTTATAGTCGTATCCACCGACGGCTCCCATCTTCATAGCCTTGGTGATTTTAGCCGCATCACCTGAGGTGACCACAACCGTACAACCCAAAGCCAGAGCAAACTGAAAAGCCATCAGGGCCACACCCCCTCCTATGCCTGTCACAAGCACTTTTTCGCCCTGCCTGAGGCCTGCCCTGCTAAACAATGCCCTGTACGCTGTAACCCCGGCCAACGGCAACGCTGCAGCTTGAGTAACTGTGAGGTGTGAAGGTTTGAGATACAAGTATTTTTTGTCTATAGCAATATAATCAGCAAATGTGCCATCATCCGGCACACCCAGGACACGAAACCTACTGTCCTGGAAATTTTGGTTTAAACCCCAATCCAGGCCCGGATTGATGACATAATCCTCTCCCTGCCACGTGCCGCATCCATCTGAGCCCATGGTTGCTCCTGAAACGATGCCGGGATAAAGTCCTTTGGTAATCCAGACATCGCGGTGGTTCATGGATGAGGCCCGGATATTGAGCATGACCTGTCCTTCCTGCAGCTCCGGCATTTTTTTATCCACATGTTCGGGCATTGAGGCCTCCTGATTTATGACTATGGCTCTCATTTGAATAATGCTTAAATTATGTGATGTAAAGATAAGCAGCTCAGAGCAAGATTTTTAGTATTGCATAATAGGCAGACTAATTTATTTGAACCTGGTATTTAAGTCTTGGAAAAAAAAGTCCATATTGTGTCGTTTATCTAATTTTGGATATCATGGAAGAACCATATTTCAGCAACCGGATTTTTACCGGCCATGACACGATAAATAAAGGTCTGATGGCAGGTGAGTATGAAAACTGCCTTTTCAGGCAATGCGACATTAGCGAGGCAGATTTATCGGGGAGGAAATTTGAATCGTGCAGATTTGAAGACTGCAATCTGAGCATGGCTAAAATCCAAAAAACTGCTTTCAGAAAAGTGGTATTTAAAGATTGTAAGATACTTGGATTGCATTTTGAAAATTGTCTTGAATTTGGCCTGCAAATGACGTTTGAACATTGCCAGATGCATCATTCGACATTTCTTGCAGGGAAATTTAAAAAAACGACATTTTTGAAATGTGACCTTACTGAAGTTGATTTTTCAGGCAGTGATTTTTCGGGTACTTTATTTGAGGATTGTAATCTCAATAGAGCCGTATTTGAAAATACAAATCTCGAAAATGCTGACCTTTGTACTGCCTTTAATTTTATTATCGACCCGGAAATAAATCATCTGAAAGGTGCCATATTTTCTACGGAAGGCTTGCCCGGATTATTAAAAAAATACGGAATAAAAATTGAAAATTGATTTTTAAGGTGATTAAAAATCTAAAATTCCGATATCAAAAAAACTAAATAAAACAATGATTTCCACATTGTTCTTACCAAAAAAAATGCCCTGATCCAAACAGACCAGGGCATGAGTTTTATAGCGACATATTTACAGAACTAAAAATTGTTATCTGGCCACGGTGAGTTTCCATGTCAGGGTTGAATGTTCATTCATACTTCTGACATAAAACAATCCCGGAGTAAGCCTGGAAGTATCAAAAGGCCTGCCTTCGGCAAAATGGCTCTCCATTACTGTCCTACCAGCCGAGTCATATACCTGGAACGGTTTGCCGACCAGAGAAGCAGGGACCTTTTTAAATACGAAGTAACCGTCCGCAGGATTTGGAGCCAGAACAGGAAGATCAGCATCCAGTTCGCCTGAGGCCGAAATGCCCAGTCCCAGAGTCACTGATGACCTGACAGAACATGAATTGGCATCTATGATGATAACGCTGTATTCGCCGGGAGCACCCACCACTGCTGATGCAGAAGTCATGCCATTAGACCATTGGTAAGTGTACGGTTGTGTACCCCCTGAAACTGCTGCAGTGAGAGTCCATTCGTCGTCTGCACCTGTCTTTACCTGCTCAAGGAAAACATTGAGTTGGGCAGGGGATGAAACAGTAGCCGTGGCGAGGGATTTCATTCCGGTCAGCACATCCGTGACATTGCACTGATAAGTGCCCGGATTCAGTCCCGTTATTTTGCTGCCGGAGTAGAGACTATCAGCCCACGCAAAGTTATACTGACCTGCACCACCGGAGGCAAGTATCTCCACCTGTCCATCTGCTGAGTTGTGACAGTTGAGGTCTTTTGCCTGAGCACTGACTACGAGTGGTTCCACTAATATAAGGCTGGAGTTTTTAGGCTTTACGATCACCTGGTTCAGGTCTGCATTGGCAGCAAAAACAGGGAGAGGCTGATTAGTCCAGCTGATAGTAGCTTGTGTGCCTGAAGCAGAAAGTGGCTCAAACTCCAGACGGAAAAGGTGTTGGTTGGCAGCCCTGGTCACGCCAGATATACTTCCGTCGGTCCAGTTGAAGGTCAGCACCTTGGCTCCATTGCGTGTCATGACCGCAAAATTGGTGTTTGACAAGCCGGGGAGGTTAAAATCAGTGACATTTTTCAGCCTGACCCTGGTGGAATCCCATGTGATGGTGCCCTCAAAGGCGGCCATGCCGGTAAAATTATCACATCTGACGTCGACTTTAAATGGCTGATTGCTGAGGACGTATCCGCCCACAAGGTGAGCTGTGATGGTGTCTGCTGCGTTGCGGCTTCCGTCATTTCTGGTTGTGGCACTGTTGTTCATGGAATTGGAGTCATCCAGGTCCCCGATTTTGATGCCATAGAAATCGTCTGCCATCTGGTCGTTCATGAGCGGATTGTGAGTAACCGATTCAGGAAAATTTTCGCCTGCCGGGTTAGTTGTAGTAAACTGGAAACTCATAGGCACAAATCTCCAGGAAGTGTTGTTTGGAAACTCTTCTATGAGTCTGAGCTGCATCCTCTGAAGGACAACCACATCCAGTGCGTTAACAACCTTATCTCTGTTGACATCGGCAGCTATGTGCCTGTATGGTGATGTGATAGGATCCACCAGCAGAAGGTGTCTTTGCAGCCTTACAATATCCAGGGCGTTGACACCATCTAGGTGGCCGGAGTTTTTCACGGGCTTGATGGTTACATCTGCTCCCTGATTAAATGGACCGAAGGTGTACTGTCCCACATTGCCTGTATGGTTGGTAGCAGTGGTTGTTCCTGTGAGGCCCACCTCGGTCGATGACATAGGCTTGAGCAAAGTGTGGGTCATAACCTTGCCTGCCAGATTGTATGAAGGAGCCTGGATACATACCTCACCATTGACCAACTCGAGATTTAGCCTCTGAAGGTTACCTCCGTAAGCTTCTGTTTTGACAGGATCGTCAGAAAACCTCAGTATGACCGGTGAGTCCACACCCTGATTCATACGACAGCGGATGTAGAAAAGTGCTGTGTTATCGGGCAGAGATTTGGCTGCAGCCTGAGACCAGAAAAACCGAAGGTGGTCAGGCTGGATGTAGTGGTTGCTTCCGTTGGCAATCTCTGCATGCTGCTGCTCCACACCGATAAACGATAACTTGGACGGATCAGAATTTCTGATGGTAAAATTAAACGTAAGTACGTCGTTAAACTTAGCAACACGGACCGGAACAAGCACCTCGGTGCCGGGAGTACCACATACATTTTTGGGCAGGGCCAGGGTGCAGTCATAACCGGAATTGACAGTCACCAGCTGACAGGACGTGTGAGTGCCGCAGTTGTTGGTAGCTGTCAGACAAACGTTGTAGGTACCGTTGCTGAAGACAGCGACAGGATTGGCCGATGTGTTTGTAGTTCCTGCAGCGGGAGTTCCACCATCAAAATTCCAGGTAAAAGAAGTGGCATTGGTGGAGGTACCTGTAAAATTGACACCGCTTCCAGCCAAAGAGTAGGTAAACGACGCCACGGGCACGCTGCACTGCACCACTACCTGCTTTGAACATGAGGCATAGTAATTGTTGGCAGGGTCAAAGTAGGATACCACCACATTCATATCCAGAGCTCCGTTGGTGAGAGGAATACTGATGCCTGAGCCGGTACCGAGAGACTGCCCTGAAGCATTGTTGTACCACTGTACCTGTGTGTATTGTGTGGATACATTGACAGAGACAGATGAGGAGCCCGCATTGTGATTAATATTTGACTGGCAGTTTTGTGGAGGACAAAGCCAGATTCTCTTGCAGCATATTTTCCAGACTCCGTTTTCCAGATATCTGACACTGAAAGTGCGTGCTGCACAGCTTGCTGTTGCAGGAACAGTAACAGATGTGGCTCCACTGCTGCCGATGACCTGACCAGTTTCTTCGATGATCCACTGCAGATGCTGTGCCGCTGACGACCCCTGGAAAGTGAGCTGGAGATTGTTTCCATCCTGTGAATATTTAAAACCTATGGCTGATGAACACTCTGCAGGAGGGCAGATGCGGACCATCTTGCAACAAACTTTCCAGCACTGAGTAGCCGGATCGTAGTAATATGCAGAGACGGGTTTATCCTGACATGTCCATCCTGTAGGCACAGTAAACACTCCACCAGGCAAAACGGTGCCGTCATCATCAAACTTCCAGATTATGTTTGTGGCACCGGATATTCCAAGCGTAAAACTAAACTGTCCAGTACTGCCATTGTAGCTGTAACTGATGGATGCTTCACAGTTTGTGGGAGGGCAGATGGTCACCTTTTTGCAGCATACTTTCCAGCTTTGGCTCGCAGGGTCGAAATAGTACGCAGAAACAGGCTTATCCTTGCATGTCCATCCGGCAGGAATGACAAACATACCTCCCGGGAGTAAAGTGCCGTCGTCATCAAACTTCCAAACCACATTCTGGGCATTGGCTACATTAAGTGTAAACTGGTATTTATTACCTGACGGCACCCACTGATAGCCTATGAGCGAGCCGTCACATGTCTGCGGCGGGCAGATGGTCACCTTCTTGCAACATACTTTCCAACACTGTGTCGATGGGTCGAAATAGTAAACTGACACTATTTTGTCCCTGCATGTCCAGCCCTGGGGTATGGTAAATATGCCATCAGGAATAACCGTGCCGTCATCGTCAAACTTCCATACAACCTGACCGGCACCTGTGATGTCGAGGTTAAATTTGACCTTGGTGCCATTATCCGTATAGGCATACGATATGGTGCTCTGACAATTGACCGGAGGGCA
>JAKQGD010000581.1 GCA_029573365.1 Bacteroidota bacterium
AATACAAAATATGTATAATGCATCAATTTGTAAAAACCACATAGCCCACCGGTTTAAACCGTGGGTATGAATGGAATGCAAAATATGTATAATGCATCAATTTGTAAAAATCACATAGCCCACGGTTTAAACCGTGGGCTATGAGCGGTCTTTAAAATATGTATAATGGTTTTAACCATTTACAGCAACCTGCATTAATTTTTGAGTGAGGGACAGAAGCGGCATCCCGATGTGTATCGGGATACAGCGGATGGCCCGACCGCGGCACGAAAGGGACGGGGGCACTCCCAAAAAGGACGAAACCTGGAAAACATGTAACCGTGGTGGCTTGTCAGAAAATCGTCAAAATTTGTGTTAATTTTGTAATTTTAATTGTTTATCCGGCACTTATACCATTATATTTGTGTTATTGTCAGTATTACAATAAGTTATAACCTAATACCATGAGACCACTGTTAGCCGGCATTTTTTTGTTTTTGTGTGTGGCTACCGTCAGCGGGCAGATTGCTGCTATAGAGCCCAAGGTAGCGGGCCCTGATGACGAGATCACCCTAATCTTTGACGCAACCCAGGGAAACAAGGAGCTGGTGGGTGCTTCCAAGGTGTATGTGCATCATGGTGTCGTGACTGACAATGTCAGCGGGACGGCCTGGAGATATGTCAAGGGCAACTGGGGCAAGGATGACGGGATAGGGGAGATGACGCGTGTGCCCGGTGAGACCGACAAATGGCAGCTGAAGATGGGTCCGTCGGTGAGGGCTTATTATGGGGTGCCTTCCGGCGAAAACATATTTAGGATTGCCTGTGTGTTCAGGTCGGCAGACGGCAGCAAAAAAGGGACGATGAGCCCGGGCAATTTCCCGTGGGGCACGGTCACCTCTAACCTGGATTTATACCTTAATCTGAGCAACGACAACTACATAACCATAAAAAATCCTCTGGCAGCAGAGGGCTTCCATGAGGCTGGACAGCCCTTCAGCATACAGGGGGAGGCGTCGGCGACTGTCACCTCCATGAAACTTTTACTGGATACCGGCAGCGGATACCAGGAGGTGGCCTCTGTCACAGGGGGTAAAAACATATCCTTTAACTATATACCCACCACATCTGTCGACCTGGGTATCAGGCTTACTGCCACAATAAATGGCAGCCCTCTGGAAGTGGCTAGGCGGTACAATCTCGTGGTGAGAAAGCAGACCCTAACCGCGGCACTGCCCACGGGTATGACGCAGGGGGTCAATTATGATGCCTCAGACCCTACAAAAGCCACCCTGGTGTTTTTGGCTCCATACAAGGAATTTGTGTATGCGGTGGGTGATTTTTCGGATTGGAAACTCAGGGAAGACCTACAGATGAAAAGGACGCCGGACAATCAGTATTACTGGATAGAGCTGACAGGACTGGAACCAGGAAAGGATTATGTCTATCAGTACTGGATAGATGGCAAGTTAAAGATTGCCGATCCGTACACCAGACAAGTGGCCGATCCATGGAACGACAAATACATAGAACCTGCAGTTTTCCCTGGGCTGCCGGCATATAACCGCGAAGATCTGGGTATCGCCTCTGTGCTAAGGACAGGCCAGGCTGCTTACAGCTGGGATGTATCCGAAAGCCAGTGGCAGCGACCTGATGTCAATCACCTGGTGGTTTATGAACTGCATATAAGGGATTTTATCGCTTCTCATTCGTACAAGGACTTGACAGATACACTTACGTACCTCAAACGACTGGGCGTCAATGCCATAGAACTGATGCCTGTCAGTGAGTTTGAGGGCAACGATTCGTGGGGGTATAACCCTTCTTTCTATTTTGCCGCTGACAAATATTACGGGACGGCAGACAAGCTCAAAAAATTTATAGAAACGGCACACAAAGAGGGCATGGCTGTGATACTGGATATGGTGCTCAATCACAGTTTTGGCCAGAGTCCTATGGTGCAGATGTATTTTGAGGGTGGTAAACCAGCGGCCAACAATCCATGGTATAACCGCGAATATGTGGGCCAGTACCAATGGGGCTATGACTTTAACCATGAAAGCCAGTACACTAAAAATTTTATAGACGATGTCAACCGATACTGGCTTGAAGAATTTCATTTTGACGGGTACAGGTTCGATTTTACCAAAGGTTTTACCAATTATGCTCCGGGAGGCAGCGTAGACGGATTTGACCAGTCAAGGATCAACATACTTAAAAGGATGGCTGATAAAATAAAGCAGGTCGACCCCAAGGCGTACATCATCCTGGAACACTGGTCGCCGGCAAACGAAGAAACACAGCTGGCATCTTATGGCATGAAGATGTGGCGAAATAAATCATACGATTTTGTTCCGGCCACCATAGGTACGCCGGTCAATGGCAGCTTTGGTTCCACAGACGCGACATCACACATCACATTTTATAACAGTCATGACGAAAGGCGGATAGCCGAACACTGTCTCACCGAAGGATACAGCAATGGGGTGTATAATGTAAGGGACAGTCTGATTATGTTTGAAAGGGTCAAGATGGCTGCTGCTTTTATGTTTTTGCAGCCCGGCCCCAAGATGATGTGGCAGTTTGATGAGCTGGGATACGACATAGATATCAACTTCAATGGGCGGATAGGCAGAAAACCGGCGGCCTGGGGTCCTACAAGTCTCAAATATTACAATAGCGTCAACAGGCAAAATATATACAAGGCTTATGCGGGTATCCTGGATGTAAGAAAACAAATAGGACCAGATAAGTTGGCATCAGCCATAAAAAATCACCAGCAGACTGGCGATACCAGGCGACTTAGTTACAATACCACTGGCACGGACCTGGTGGTGGTGGGCAATTTTGGACTGGTCAGCCGTAGCATCGATCCAAAGTTTACGCAAACAGGCAAGTGGTATGACTATTTCAGCGGTGATTCTCTGGTGGTCACCAATGTAAGCACTCCTGTATCGCTCAAAGCCGGTGAATGGCATATTTATACTACAAAACGGCTTGCAAATGGTCAGCCTGGCGTAGTAAGTGATTATGAAAATCCCGTGACCATCTCGCCGTATCCGTTTAAGGGTTCGGATCAGATAAAAATCAGGTTTGATGCCAAAAAGGCATTTCCGGGTACAACCGCTGGCCTTGTTGGAGCGGACAAGGTGTATATACATAGTGGCGTTATCATGGCAGGAGCGGGAAATAGCCTGACAAACGTTGTGGGCAACCTGACAGATGATGGTGTAGGGCAGATGACCAAGGTAGGAGAGGATCTGTGGGAAATAACGCTTACGCCAAATGTATACTATAATATTGCTCAGGGCAAAGAGATACTTAAAATGGGCATGTGGTTTAGAAATGGTGACAATACACAGCGAGGTTATGGTTTTAGAAACAGTGTGATCTTTGCCGACGTCTTGTCGGATCTTCCTGTGGTGACCGTGAGTCCTGCCAGTTTTGATCAGAATACCGAAATCACCATCACCTTTAATGCAAGAGCAGGCAACCGTGAACTCATGGGGGCCGACAAGGTATATCTGCACAGTGGCGTGGGCACCGTAGACACCCAGAATCCTCAGTCTACGGCCTGGAATAAAGTTGTAGGCAACTGGGGTACCGATGACGGTGTGGGAAAGATGACAAAGGTAGCAGGACAACAAGACATCTGGCAAATAAAACTGACGCCTAAAACTTATTACAACATGAACGCAGCCGAACATCCATACTGGCTCGGAGCGGTATTCCGCAATGCTGCTGGTAGCACCAAGGGTACGACCACTCCCGGTACCTATGATTTCGGGCTGGTGGCTTCAAATCTTGATTATTTCCTGAAAAACCAGCGAACAGTAGCTACAGGCGATGAATTTGTGGAAGAGATCAGAGTGTACCCAAATCCGGCATCATCGGGCTTGGTTTATGTCACAGGAATTGTCGGTAAAGCTAGCCTGAATATCACAGATGTCGCCGGTAAAATGGTGATGAGTTTGGAGGCAAATCTTTCTGAGCCTATCGACATTTCGGCACTTAATCCCGGACTGTACTACCTCCGCATAAGCAAGGGAGAGGCCGCTATTGTGAGGACATTGGTGGTTTATGGCCGTTAGTGATATATTCTAACCTGAAATAGATTTGGCCGCCTATCTTGTTGCCAAAAAGTCAAATCCTTCGTTGGAAAGCCTCGCCTGAGCAGGCAGCTTTCCGCCTGCTAGCGGTATCTATTCTTGATTACCACTTATGGGCATTCATTAAGCTAAAAGTTTAAATCGAATATATGTGTTTTCAGCCTTGATATTTGCCTTTTTGTCGAGGCAATATAAATGGTCAATTTATATTCCGTTTAGTATATTTGTAAAATAATTATAAAAACGTCCATCAACCATACAACACCATGCAAATACAGGCAAAAACGGTAGACGAATATGTAGAAAAGATTGAGGACCCCACAAAGCAGGAGGCCATAACAAGACTCAGGGAGGTAATACTCAAAAACATACCTGCTGGGTTTACTGAAACCATGTCTTATGGCATGATAGGGTATGTGGTACCCCACGAATTGTACCCTGCTGGTTACCATTGTGATCCGAAATTGCCTCTGCCATTTATCAATATTGCGGCTCAGAAAAATTTTGTGGCTGTATATCATATGGGCATCTATGCGGATCCGGATTTGCTGACATGGTTTACGGATGAACATGCTAAAAGAGTATCCGGCAAGCTTGACATGGGCAAAAGTTGTATTCGGTATAAACACGCTGACAAGATTCCTGTGGACCTGATCGGTGAGCTTGTAAGCAAGATGAGTCCACAGGATTGGGTAAACAAATACGAATGCCTGTACAGGCCTAAGAAATAATTGGCGAGTGTATTTACGGTACCGCTCCGCTGGAGCTCGAATGGCATTGATTAAATAATGTTCTATTCATATCCCGCTCCGCTGGGGCTCGAATGGCAATGATTAAATAATGTTCTATTCATATCCCGCTCCTCTGGAGCTCGAGTGGCAATGAATAATAATGGATATTTTATAGACTATTTTAATTTTGATAGCAGATGTAGCCATAAAAACCCTGAAAGAGATAAAAATATTGGTAACCACGGGTGAAAACCCGTGGTAAAATGAGACATTAAGCTAAGTTTTGGCGAGATTTTTGCTTAAAAATTGCAAAAATCATGACAAAACAATACTATTCATATCCCGCTCCTCCGGAGCTCGAATGGCAATGATTAAATA
>JAKQGD010000595.1 GCA_029573365.1 Bacteroidota bacterium
GATAATTTTTATCGCAGCCGATGATGGGCAGGACCACATCCCCGCTGATTTTGCCTATCCTTCTGATATTGTCGCGGACGGTCTGCTCTTTGTGTCTTAGCTGGGCTGCGTAACTGAGGTTTTGCCATTTGCAGCCTCCGCAAAGACCGAAGTGGTTGCAGGCAGGTTCTTTTCTGTCGGGGCTGTAGCTGACAAACGATTTTATCACGCCGTCGCTGAGGTTTTTTTTACTTCTGATGACGAGAACATCGACCACGTCGCCGGGTACGACTCCCTCTACGAAGACAACCTCGCCCTCAGGGGTTCTGCCTACGGCTTTTCCTCTGTCGGCGATGCCCGTAATCTCCAAACCCTGAATCATTTTTTGCTTCCTGCCCAAACCTGACTTTTTTATAAAAATGCAATAAAGCTATCAGCTGAAATATTCCTTCATCCGTTCGAAAAATCCTTTTTCACCGGAGCCCGGATTTGGCTGGAAGTTGGGCATGTTTCTCATCCTTTCGAGTATTTGAGTCTCTTCGTGGGTGAGGTTTTTGGGTGTCCATATATTGACATTGATAAGCTGGTCCCCTTTACCATACTGCTGGAGGGAAGGCAGCCCCTTGCCTTTGAGCCTGAAGATCTTTCCTGCCTGGGTTCCTGCGGGAATCTTTACTTTTACATTGCCCGAAAGGGTAGGCACCTCAACACTGGTCCCGAGGGCAGCATCTGCAAAATTGAGGAACAGATCGTAGACAATATTCTGGCCGTCTCTGCTAAACTTTTCGTGCTGCTTTTCCTCGATGTTTATGAGCAGGTCACCTGACGGGCCACCGCCCTGACCGGCATTGCCTTTGGCCCTCATGGAGAGCTGCATGCCCTCCTGTACGCCTGCGGGTATTTCTATTTCGATAAGTTCTTCGTCCATCTGTCTACCGTCACCCCGGCAGGTATTACATACTGCAGCTATGGATTTTCCGCTTCCGTTGCACTTGGGACACACGACTGTAGTCTGCATCTGGCCGAGGAAGGTGTTTTTTACCTGGCGTACATAACCCGACCCCTGGCAGGTGCCGCATGTGGATATGCTGTTTCTGTCTTTGGCCCCTGAACCTCCGCAGGTTTTGCATGAAACCTGTTTTTTGACCTTGATTTTTTTAGTGACGCCTGCGTCGATCTCTTCGAGGGTGAGGGCCACCTTTATTCTGAGGTTGCTTCCCCTCTGTCCTCCGCTCCTTGTACGGGATCCTCCCTGCCCGCCGAAAAAGCTTCCAAACGGGCTGCCACTGTCACCAAATATGTCTCCAAAATGACTGAAGATGTCCTCCATGTTCATGCCGCCGCCAGAAAACCCCCCGCCCATGTTTTCTACGCCTGCATGACCGTACCTGTCGTAGCGGGCCTTTTTGTCGGGGTCGCTCAGCACTTCGTAGGCCTCGGCGGCTTCTTTAAATTTGTCTTCTGCGGCTTTGTCACCGGGATTTCGATCGGGGTGATACTGCATGGCGACCTTCCGGTAAGCCTTTTTTATGGTACCCTCGTCGGCATTTTTGTCTACTCCGAGTATTTCGTAATAATCTCTCTTCATTTTAATTTTATTTGGCCACGACCACTTTGGCGTACCTGATGATTTTATCGTTTAGCAGGTACCCTTTTTCTATGGTATCTATGACCTTGCCTTTCATTTCTTCGGACGGCGCCGGGATGTCGGTTATGGCTTCGTGCCATTCAGGATCAAAGTCCGACCCTGTGGATTCCATGGGCTTGAGGCCCTTGTGCTCCAGGATGCCGTACAATTTGCTGTACACCAGCTGCACACCCTCGGGGAAGACCTCGTTGCCATTTTCTGCACTCTTTTTTGCCCTGTCAAAATCATCCAGTACCGGCAGCAGGGCAGATATGGTTTCCTGAGCTGCCGATTTGAGAAGGTCAAACCGCTCCTTGACACTTCTTTTTTTGAAGTTGTCAAATTCGGCAAAAAGCCTCAGATATTTGTCTTTGGATTCCTCCAGCTCTGCCTTTAAAACTTCCATCTCTTCTGTCAATTTGGCAACCTCATGTGAGTTTTTGCCTTTGCCCGCCTTCTTAGCTGAGGCCTCATCTATCTGGTTTGACATGATATCACGTATTTTTTTAATCATTTTATTATCAATCAATTTATTTGCCACACTTTATTTTGGGTCAAAATGACAGAAAACCAGTGTATTCTCTGTAAAAATGACACTAATTTTCCTGCTTTTCCATAAGATAGGACCTCAGTTCTGACAATCCGGGATTGACCATCAAAATCATTCCGTCAGGTCCTAAAAAATACTTTGTCGGTATCTCCCTGACTCCAAATTTGTTTGCCAGGGGCCCTGTAAAATAACCCGGATCCATAAGATGATATTCCCAGTCCAGGCCGTCCTGCCTGATGGCTTTCTGCCAGAAAGCTTCGCTTTTTTCGAGTCCTATGCTGACCACCTCAAAGCCTCCTGCATCGCCAAAAGATTTTCCCGACATTTCCTTTTGCAGTGCAGCAATAGACGGATTTTCCTTTCGGCAGGGACCGCACCATGAGCCCCAGAAATCCAGCAACACATATTTGCCCCGGAGTTCCGTGAGACTAAAACTTCTGCCGGTGATGAGAGTGCCGCTGAATTCTGCCGGCTTATCTCCGATTTGATATTTTGGCCTGAGGTAAAAGTATCTACCGCCCATGATTACCAGAAAGACGAGCAATGCTCCCGCTAGCGTCAGTAAAGATCGTCTCAAATCCATATTGTCCAAAGTATTTCGAAGCGAAACAATAAACATGCGGCTTCTGTTTTAGATATTTGTGCCACAAGGCGACATGCAGCACAGCACGGGTGTCTGTGATGTTTGTATAGCCGGCATGTAGATAAATCATTTTGCAGGATGAAAAGAAAAATAGTCCCGGGCACACTTTCGACAAAGGACCTTCACCAATACATCATAGGCAGCATAGCCCCCAGACCTATAGCATTTGTAAGCACCATGGGTGAAAACGGTGTACACAATCTGGCGCCCTACAGTTTTTTTAATGCCTTTTCGTCCAATCCTCCGATCCTTGTGTTTTCGTCTAACCGCAAGGCTACTGACAACACTACCAAAGACACGCTGCATAACGTGAGGGTATCCGGGGAGTGCGTTGTAAATGTAGTGCCTTATTCTATTGTCAGGCAAATGTCCCTGGCCTCTGTAGAATATCCTGCAGACATAAGCGAATTTGACGAAACAGGACTCACCCGTGAGCCCTCTGAAACCGTCAAATGTCCACGTGTCATGGAGTCGCCCGTCAACCTGGAGTGCACCGTAAAGGACATCATCACCCTGGGCGAACATGGTGGGGCGGGCCACCTTATCATTTGTGAGGTAAACCTGATAGCCATCTCCGAGTCTGTGCTCATCGGTGACAGAATAGACCCCAACAAGCTTGACCTCGTGGGAAGGCTGGGAAAACAATACTACGTCAGAGCGTCAGGGGCGGCACTGATAGAGATACCACAGTCGGTGTCTCAGATCCCATTGGGATTTTTAGGTCTGCCCGAAAAAGTGCGTACCAGCAAGGTACTCACGGGCAATGAACTGGCTACACTGGCGTCTTTGTATCAATTGCCTGATGCCGACGCCATAGCAGAAACAAAAGCCCGATATCCGGAGGCCGGACAAGAAGACGAAAAAGAACTTCACTGGTTTGCTGCCCGCCTTATACATGAAGGCAAGCCACAGGATGCCCTGAGTCTGCTTATGTAATGGTCCTGTATTAACACTGTAAATAAGTAAAATGAAGATAAAATTTTGTGGAGCGGCCCAGTTTGTCACAGGCAGCAGTCACCTTATAGTACTCGAAGACGGATTTAAACTGCTTCTGGATTGCGGACTTTTTCAGGGCAAGGGCCCCGAAATATGGGATTGGAACAACCACTGGCATTTCACACCTGCGGAGCTGGATTGTATGATACTCTCACACGCACATATAGACCACTGCGGCAGGATACCCAAGTTGGTCGCAGACGGCTATCGGGGTCCCATACACACGACACACGCCACAAGAAGCTTATCTGCAGTCATGCTCCTGGACAGTGCCAAGATCCAGGAATCGGACGTCGATTACCACAATACAAAGATCCTCAAAAAAAGAAAAAAAGACCGCCAGAAGCTGCGTGAACCCCTGTATACAAGTGCCGATGTAGGGCCGGCCATGGTCAGATTTGAAGGCCACCCGTATGATGTGTGGGAACAGATACATCCCAATGTGGAGGTTATGTTTAAGGACGCCGGACACATCCTCGGCAGTGCCAGTGTTTCTCTGCGGATACGTGAAAATGGCAAAATCATAACGCTGGGATTTACGGGCGACATAGGAAGACCTGACAGACCCATTTTAAGAGATCCGCAGCCAATGCCTGAGGCGGATTATCTTATCTGCGAATCCACCTACGGTGACAGAGTCCACGAATCCACTCCGGAACAATCTGAGCAGTTTTTGCAGGTAATCAAAAAGACATGCCTGGAAAAAAAGGGCAAGCTGATCATACCCGCATTCAGCCTCGGACGTACACAGGAAATAGTTTATATGCTGGACAAAATGGAAAATGCAGGACTATTGCCTCACGTTCCGGTGTATGTAGACAGTCCCCTGGCTGTAAATGTAACACAGATCTTTGGTCTTCACCCAGAGTGTTTTGATTCTGAAATAAGCCAGTATATCATGACCGACCACAATCCTTTTGGCTTTTCGGATCTTACGTATCTCAAGGAAGTGGAACAGTCCAAGGCTCTCAATACCAGGGAAGAGCCATGTATCATCATATCAGCAGCCGGCATGATGAATGCCGGAAGAGTCAAACATCACCTGTTTAACAACATAGAAAATCCCAAAAATACGTTTCTCATCGTAGGTTACTGTACACCTGAGACTCCCGGTGGTGTCCTTAGATCGGGTGCCAA
>JAKQGD010000666.1 GCA_029573365.1 Bacteroidota bacterium
ATAGAGAACAGGCATGAGGTCTTCGAGGGCAGGTAGATGCAAGCTTTGAGCGTTTTGTGACTGGCGGTTGATGGGTGCGGGGGTCCTGATTCCCGCCACTACGTCCTCGCCCTGAGCGTTGACGAGATATTCGCCATAAAAGTGATTGTCACCGTTGCCGGGATTTCTGGTAAATGCCACTCCAGTGGCACAGTCGTCACCCATGTTACCGAATACCATGGCCTGCACATTGACCGCGGTACCCCATTCATCGGGTATTTTTTCGATGCGGCGGTATTCGACCGCTCTTTTTCCATTCCAGCTTCCGAATACTGCACCTATACCGCCCCACAGCTGGTCAAAAGGATCTTCCGGAAACGGAACCCCCAGTATCTCGCGGACTGTTTTTTTAAATTCTTTTACAAGGGCTTTCAGGTCTTCTGTTTTGAGATCGGTATCGCTGTTGTATCCGTTTTTATGTTTGACTTCGTCCATGAGTTCCTCTAGGACTCTTCTTATGCCTTTACCGTTTTTGGGCTCGACCCCGGCGGCTTTTTCCATCACCACGTCGGCATACATCATGATGAGTCTGCGGTAGGCGTCGTATGCAAACCGTTCGTTTCCGGTTTGGTTGATCAGGCCTTTGATGGTCTCGTCATTCAAACCGAGGTTAAGGACAGTATCCATCATACCCGGCATAGACCTTCTGGCCCCTGACCTTACGCTCAGCAAAAGGGGATTGTCCTTGTCACCATATTTTCTGCCTATGAGATTTTCTATCTCCGTCAGAGCGTCGATTGTCTGCTTTTCCAAGATGGGAGGATAGGTTTTTTTATTGTCATAATAATAGGTGCACACTTCTGTGGTTATAGTAAAGCCAGGTGGTACCGGGAGTCTGAGGTTGGGATGTCCTGCCATTTCGGCCAGGTTTGCTCCCTTGCCTCCCAGAAGGTTTTTCATTGATTCGTTGCCGTCAGCCTTTCCGCCCCCAAAGCTGTAGACGTATTTTTCGCCAACCATGATCTTTGTTTTTGTGTAAAAGAATAATAAAATCAGGTGCGAAGTAAAGACACTCAGCTGTCAGAGACATTGATATAAGTCAGCAGTACCTATGATTCTTATCTGCTGGAACAAATATTGGCGTAAAGCCATTTTAAACCAGTTTTATCCCAAAACAAACTCAAGTCACGTAGGAGTTTAAGTTTGGGAGTCGTCTACCACCAGGCCTGAAGCAATAAAATAAGGATTGTGGAAGGACTTTTTGTTGTACACCAATGGTGAGCCT
>JAKQGD010000004.1 GCA_029573365.1 Bacteroidota bacterium
CATTGTAGCCTGCCAGTTCCACTTCTACGACCGAGGGATGGTTGTAAATTTTACGTACCGAGACTTCTCTGATCTGCTTTAGTGGCAGACAGTTTGCTTCTACCTCGTCTATCAGCGTACTGTTAAATGTGCCGGCAAGGACGGAGCTGCTGTTTTTTAGAAATATATCAGTCACTTTTTCTACAAGCACGTTGATGCTCTTGGCCCGGAGGTACGATATAGCCTCATTGTCATCGTTTATTCTGCCGAGAATCTCCTTGGTTCGTTCTTGGCTGCCCTGCAAGTCTTCCAGCAAACTGAGCAACAGCTCCTCAATGTTCTGGCGTGGCAGGATGCCTATACGATGTGCGTCCTCTATGTCTATGATCCTGTAGCATATGTCATCAGCTGCTTCCACGAGGTAGACAAATGGGTGTCGAGCATAACAACCATTAGCGAAAGGCCATAAAAACTCTTCCATCACGGAATTAAAAGCCTCCTTGTCAGAATGGAAATAGCCGTATTTTTTTCTGTGAAAGACCGTAGGGTCCACTTCTGCCGATGAGCAGGGATATTTTATGATCGAGGCCAGGGTAAGGTACATGAGTCTCTGACCGCCGTCCAGTTTTCCTACAAATTTGCGTGTCAGCAGTCTGAAGGCATTGGCATTTCCCTCGAAGTTGACCAGGTCGCCCCATTCAGTGTCTGTAAAATGTTGCCTGAGGGTGACTCCGTTAAACAGTGTGCCAGCGTTGGCTACGAAATAGTTAGATATGGCTTTTTCGCCCGAATGTCCAAACGCAGGATTGCCCACATCGTGTGCAAGGCAGGCCGAAGCTATCACCCCCATAAGTTCAAACCTGAAAAAGTTGGTTTGTTCTTCAGTAAGTTCTGATTGGTATTTTTCGGCTATAGCCGCCCCAATATACGCACCAATGGATCTTCCGACCGAGGCCACCTCAAGTGAATGTGTGAGTCTGTTATGAACAAATACATTGCCCGGAAGGGGAAATACCTGAGTCTTGTTTTGCAGCCTGCGAAAAGCTGACATAAAGATGATCTTGTCATAATCACGGGTAAATTCCGATCGCATGCCGGAAGTGGTGGTTGACGGGTATCCGTACCTCCTGTATGATATGCAATCGGCCCAGTTTTTCATTGATGGCAAGTACTTGGTCTGAAAGGTGCAAAATTACACACCTTTGGTCATTTCAGGGCAGATCTGTTTTCTTTTGATAAAATGAGGCTTTCGCCCAATGGGGATTTAGTCCTGCTTTGCAAACACTTTTTTCAAAAGGTCAGTGGTTCTTTGGGAGACGTCGCTGCGTATACCCAATTCCTTTTTTTCGACAAGAGCAAACAATCCTGCAAGTGCCTTGGTGTTGACATGGTCTGCAAGGTCCGGGTTTATCTTCGTCACAAAAGGAAGACTGTTATACTTGTTTATGGCGTCGGCCCACAAATCCAGAGCACCGAATTTGTTGAGCGAGTTGACCATAACGGGTTTAAACTCATTGTAGAGTGGCTGGTAGGTCTTGTTGTGCAGGTAGGTAGTAGCAGCATTCTTTTCGCCCATAAGGATGGACATGGCATCGTCAAATGTCATCTGCTTAATGGCATTGAGAAAGATGGGCCCTGCCTTGGTCGCGGCATCCTCGGCAGCCTTGTTTATTTTTTTAATGGCTTCTTCCTCCAGGTTTGTAAATCCTGGTATAAATTTGAGTTTGTCGATGACTTTTGTGGCTTCTTCCGGCAGGAGAATCTTGTAGATGGAGGCGTAATAACCGTCCTGTGCAGAGAGCGTTTTTACACTTTGGTCCACCCCTCTGTCAAGGGCCTGCTTGAGGGCGGCTGCCACGTCGGCATTGGAAAGGGCACCGGATCCCACAGAATCAAGGACCTTCTGCACGTCTTTAGGGTCACATGATACCATAAACAGGGCAAGCAATACGAGGTGGAGATACTTCATTTTTTTTGTTAAATTTTATAATGTGTCAATAAAGGCTTTTGATGATCTGCTCTTCAGATACTCCTTCGGCTTCAGCTTTGTAGTTCCTCACAATTCTGTGCCTGAGTACATAGTTTGCTATGGCCTGTACGTCTTCTCTGTCGGGCGAATACTTACCGCTGATGGCAGCATGGCACTTGGCTCCAATGACCAGGTATTGAGAGGCTCTGGGCCCTGCTCCCCACGATATGTAGTTGTTTACCTCTGAGGTAGCGTTGGCGGTATTTGGCCTCGTCTTGGTGGCCAATGATACAGCGTATTCCAGCACATTGTCTGCTATGGGTATTTTTCGCACTAGCGACTGAAACTCCAGGATCTGGTCACCGGTGAGGATGTTTTTAAGGGTGTAAGATTGTCCGGAGGTAGTGCTTTTAGCCACCTGCACTTCCTCGTCATAACTCGGGTAGTCCAGCGGTATGTTAAACATAAACCTGTCCAGCTGAGCCTCAGGAAGTGGATAGGTACCTTCCTGTTCTATGGGGTTTTGAGTGGCGAGCACAAAAAACGGTTTGGGCAATACGTGTCTTTGACCAGCTACTGTCACTGATTTTTCCTGCATGGCCTCCAGCAATGCCGCCTGCGTCTTGGGCGGTGTTCTGTTGATTTCGTCAGCCAGCAGTATGTTTGTAAAAAGGGGCCCTTTGTTAAACCTGAAATGTCTGTTTTCATCCAGTATCTCAGAACCCGTAATATCAGATGGCATCAGGTCAGGTGTAAACTGGATCCTTTTGAAATCGAGGTCCAACACATCAGCTATCGTACTGACGAGCAACGTTTTAGCCAGGCCGGGCACACCTACAAGCAGGCTATGGCCATTGCTAAACAGTGAAATGATGACTGCCTTGACTACATCCTGCTGGCCAATGATGACTTTTCCTATCTCTGATCTCAGGCTTCTAAACGACTCAGCCATGGCATCAACTGCCTCTACATCCGATCTATAATTTGTACTCATGTGTGTTTTAATAAAAGCCGTAAAATTAGTATTTGTACCTCAGAAACGAACATAGCTCTGCTAATGTTTGATTTTTTTATCAGAATCTTAACTTTATTGAAACTTAATCTGCATTCAATGTGTTATCTGTATAATATCAAAACAATATCATTTAATTTTAAATTTTAATCCGATGAATTCCGAAAAAATCATTAAACCTTCTTCAGGTTATTTTATGCTTTTTGTGGTACTTTTGCTGACAGCCGCAGGGGTTGCCAACTTTTTTTTACACTTTATTCCACTATGGGCTGGTATAGCAGCTTTGGTATTGGCTTTAATCATGATGTTGGGCTTTCTGGCCGTAGAACCCAACAGTACACGGGTGCTGACGTTGTTTGGAGATTATGCCGGTACAGTCAAGACCCCCGGGTTTTTATGGGCCAATCCGTTTTTAGTCAAAAAGAAGATAACACAACGGGCTCACAACCTCGAAACTTCACAACTCAAGGTCAACGATAAGCAGGGCAATCCCATCATGATTGCCGCCGTGGTAGTGTGGAAGGTATCCGATACTTACAGAGCTGCCTTTGATGTCGAAAACTACCTTAAGTTTGTAGAGATACAGAGCGAATCTGCCTTGAGGAAAATGGCCATGGAATATTCGTATGATAATTTTGAAGACGAAAACGCAGAGATTACACTAAGGTCCAGTTCGTCAGAGATTAATGAAATGCTGGAGAAGGAGATATCTGAGCGTCTTATGATTGCAGGTATAGAGGTGATTGAGGCCCGTATCAGCCATCTGGCCTATGCACAGGAAATAGCCAGTGCCATGTTGCAGAGGCAGCAGGCTACAGCTGTTGTAGCTGCTCGCAGCAAGATAGTGGAAGGGGCAGTAGGTATGGTAGAAATGGCCCTCTCAGCCTTGTCGGCCAAAGAAATCGTACATCTGGACGAGGAAAAAAAGGCAGCCATGGTCAGCAATCTTCTGGTAGTGCTTTGTTCTGACAAGTCGGCCTCCCCTATAGTAAATACCGGAACCCTGCATCAATAAATTGATTGTATGCTTAAAGCGATGATGTATGAGTGAAAAAAAAACCTTTGTATTGCGGCTTAATGCCAAAACGTATGAAGCCCTCGAAAAGTGGGCCGCTGACGAATTCAGAAGCGTCAATGGTCAGCTGGAATACATCATCGACAAGGCCCTGAGGGATAATAAACGCATAAAACACAAGGAAGGGCCTGAAAACAAAGAGCCCGGAAATCAATAAAAAAGGCCTCTGCGTAAAGCAGGGGCCTTTCTGTTTTTTATTATTCGCCTGAGTCAGCCCTGAACACTGAGAAGTCCATCAGGAGCGAAAATCGCAGGGTATTGTCGAGAGGATTGGGTATAACAGACGAAGGGATGAGATAAGACAGATTGATGCCAAAAACATTGTATTTGACACCGGCACCTACTGTAAAGTATTTCCTGTTGCCTTTTTCGCTGCTTTCGTAGTAGTAACCTCCTCTGAAGGCAAACTGCTTGGCGTACCAGTATTCGGCGCCGAAACCTACAGATACTTCCTTAAGTTCTTCCCTGATCCCTCCCTGAGCATCACCAAATGAACCCAGTAAGCCTGAAAAAAGTGATTTTTCGCGGTAATCTGCTATGCCGCTTTCGTCCTTGTCGTATTCGGGGTTGTCACTCAGAGTGCCATCTTCATTTAGGATTTTTGATGTGATGGGTGTAGGTATTAGCAACTTGTTAAAATCCAGGGCAAATGTCAGTGAGTTGTAATCGTCAAAGTCCAGTGTCAGGGCTGTACCCAGTCCCATATTAGCGGGGATAAAATCCTTTACAAGGTTGTCACGGGTATAGGAAACCTTGGAGCCAATGTTGGTAAATGAAAGAGCGGTTGACAGTTGTCCCTTGTACCCGCCCAGGTTGGTTTTGGTTCTATAATTGACACCGAAGTCAGCGGCAAAAGCTTTTGCTGTGCTGATGTCCACACCATTTACCTGTAGTCCGGAGGCCAGGTTGCTGAATATATATTTACCTGAAAGGGACGCCGACAGTTTGTCGCCCAGTTTTCTGGCATAGGTGGCTGTAAATTCACCTTCCCTGGGACGACCGGTACCGAGCGAGTTGCCTTGGATATCGGTAAAGTCGATGTCGCCCAGAGAGAAGAACCTAATGCCTCCGCCTATGGCCTGGTTGTTGTCTATCTTGTAAAAGCCTGACACATAAAGCAGGAAGATATCGTCAAGGTTTAGGTTTCGGAGCCACGGAGTGTACGTCATAGAAAAACCAGATTTTTCCTGCGAAAAGACCAGATTGGCAGCGTTAAAGTGGATAGAGTTGGCATCCGGCGATATCGCCAGTCCTGCATCGCCCATAGCACCGGCCCTCGCGTCGGGGGTAATCCTTAAAAAAGGAACAGCAGTCAAGAGGGTATTGGAAATACAATCCCCGTTGTTATCCACCACACATCCTTTATTGGGGTCGAATACCTGGGCTCTCATTATCAGCGGCATTAAAAAAACCAGAATTGCCAGGTAACCTTTTTTAAAATTCATACTCATTGTTTGAAATAAAATTGTGCAAAATTATAAAAATATTATCAATTGTTTTCAGATCAGAGCTTTACCAGTTTTTCGAAGCCGCTTTCCCTGCTCAGGTTAAGTTCGGCAGACCGTATTCTGACCTTGTAAAGATATACTCCACGGGCGAGTCCTGATCCTAAATCGTCACGTCCATCCCACGGTATGTCATTAACTCTGAATCCGGAAATATATTTTCTTTCTGTTATGCTTTTTATCAATTTTCCGGAGATGGTATAAATGTCTACGACAATGTCCAGCTCTGTGTTTGCAAGATCATGTTCGAACATAAAGGTGGTGGTCTTATTAAACGGATTGGGATAGTTATACACATGACTAAGCCTGGCAGTGCCATCATCGGCTACTGTAAAGTCTATTCTTCGCTCCGTGGAGTTGCCTCCGATATCCCAGCATTTGGCCACAATATAATGGGTGCCTCTGGACAGGCCTTTTAATGGAAACCGTACCGATCCACTGGTATAATCGTCCTTGCTGGCTTCATAAAAGTCATTGAGGACGTAGGTATTTCTGTTGTCGCCATCCAGGATGGCAGTGATGTCCTGCCCTATGGCGTTGCCGGTCACATTGATGCCAAAATCGTCATTAAGATCCAGCAGTAGTACCGGATTGGCATTGGTGACTCCGCCGGAGACAAAACTTTTGTCATTCATAAATATTGACATATTGGGTCCCTGATTGTCAGTAATGCCTGATTTTGACGAACCACCTATGAGGAAATCACTGAACACGCCGGCAGCATCGGTATTGGTATCGTTGTCAGCATACATAGAAAGTCTTCCCTGGCCATAGCTGTAATTTATATTTTTAGGCACCCAGAAACTGAAGGTCCACTTCCCTCCCGATACGGTTGCGGCTCCTTTAAACAGGATGTTGCGGTATGATGTAAATGTAAACCGTGGCGATCCGGGGTCATTGCCCAGGGTGGTCAGGGTCGATTTTTTGTCATAAATGGTGGGGTATATGGTTCCGTTAAAACCGCTTATAAGCTGGCCGTTATCGTCAGCCAGAAAACCTTCCATTGTTACTTTCTCCAGTGCTCTGAGCGTATCGAAAGTAGCCGCAGGGTCCTTGCCATTGACAGATGTCACTACTATATTGTGTCTTGGTATGGCTACTTTTAGAGAGGGGTCTCCGAGCAAAGTAAATTTTCTGGAGTTGACCCTGAATGCTGCTCCCTGATATTTGTTTTTGCCTTCGGCCAATACATACCCTATGGTTGGAGCTATGCCGTTGACTTTTTTATACAGAAGACTGTGGGCAGCATCGGTGAGCAATTTGTTCGAATTGGTATAAACGGCTCTTGTGGTGGTGAGCATGGCTATGGCTCCGCCTTTGGGATTTAGCATTGCATATTCTGCGGGCGACACTACCGCCGGGTCATCATATGCTCCAAACGAGCAGGTGGCAGTAATCAGGATGCTCAGGTGGTTGATATTGGTCCATGCCTGTATATCAGGTACAGTAAGTATCCTCTCCTGTGCCCAACCCAGTGGCCCCCCGTGTCCCAGATAGGTCAGGGATATCTGGCCTTTAAAGATGTTTTCGTTGATGCTCTTATTAGCGTCGGGAAATCTGTTTTCGCCGGGTGTGGAAACCTGGTTGTATGCGTCAGCATAAACTTTCTGCTGGTTGTATACAGGATAACGCCCCTCATCATTGCGGGCGATTTCGTCCATATCCCGGAGATGGGTATTGCTGTCTTCGTCATCGGCTACATAGCCAGATCTGATCCTCCAGTCTCCAAAGGTTTCTGTTGATGTTTCGTAATGTATGATTTTATCCACCAGAGTTTTTGCTTCCTCAGGAGTTTTTGCAGGGAGTCTTCCGACATAGATGTCCAGGCTTCCTTGGAGGTCAAAGCCTTCCTCGGGTCCCAGCAGGCCATAAAAGTCATCGGCAGGAAAACCGTCAATAGGGTCCAGCGATTCGTCGGTTTCATAGGCGGGAACAAAGTTTTGGGCAGGGATGTCTTTTACAAGACCCTTGTAGTCATAGCTGCCATCACCAAAAAGCAGGATATACCTGTATGCCGGGTTTCTTTCCAGCAACATCCTGGCCATGTCACGGATCGCTCCGGGGTCTGTCCTTCCGCAGCTGAATTCGTTATAAACCTGTTCTGTGGTGGCAGCAAGTACCTTGAATCCCGATTCTCTGGTCCTGTGTTCCGCCAGCCTTAGAGCTTCATCTTTAAAAGCGGGGTGGTAAACAATAATCATGTCCTCATCGGACATGGCATGAAGGTTTTGGTTTGTCACTTTGCCTGCAGCCACGGGTTCGAAAGCCACAGCGGGTCCACCGAAAGATATAAATTCATGCAATGCTCCCTGCGGGTTAAATGCGAAAGTCTGGTTATTGACCGGGGTTATCTCCCTTACATTATAAATGTCGGTTACGTCCCAGATTGTTTGTCCCGTCAGGTTTTCAGCCTTAAAAGCAGCTACGTCTGCGGTTATAGTGGCCCTGGAGCGGAAAGTCTGTTGCTGAGACTGCCCAAAAATAAGTTTTCTGCTGTTTACAATCTGAAGATAGTCAAGCCACCCCTCAGTATTTGAAGACGATGCAGGATAGGTGATTATAACGCTGAGATTGGCATCTATGATTTCAAAGGTTTCGATTATAGACACCCTGCGTGCATACAGGGATTCTGCATTGGATACTGTGACGGAATTGATGTTTTTGGTGATATTTTTGGAACCAATTCTGAGAGAAACCGGCAAGGCAGTCAAGCTCCTCCCTGCAAACACCATCTCCACAGACATGGGCGACAGATTGTCCAGGCCTGAAAAATCAAATCTTGAACTGTAGTCTTTTTCCCTGGATCCACTGTTGAAGATGTCACCGTACCAGTCTTTGCCGGTACCTTCGGTACCGCTAAACGAACCCAGGAGATTGACTTTGTCGTCTTCCAGTCTTTGAAGCATATCATAGGTGGTTGTTGTGACCACCGGCTCCTGAGATGGTGTGGCTGATTTGGTTATTCTTTTACCGTCAGTTCCATCCAGCTTTAGAAATATATAGTTGTGGTCATCATAAATATTTTTATCAAAGCTGTACCTCATAGAAGTATTGTCGTATCTCCATACATCAGCCCCTTCGGCATAAAATAATATTTGGTCACCGGCATCAAATTTGCCATCCTCGGCACCTGTTACGGTGATGCTCATTTCCTCCAAGTCATCAGTCCTGAGTGCAGAGTTTCTTTCCGGTATTCTCCCGCCACGGTTGCCATAGACCTTTATTTTGGCAGGATTGATTTTGGATGCGTCAATCCCCAGGCTGGATTCAAGAAAATTTCTGGTCATGCGGTATACTCCGGTTTTGTTTATCCGCACTTTATAGATGTCACCGGCAGCCAGAACCGACGTCATGGTTCCTACCGGCCCACGTCCTGACGCCTGTATAG
>JAKQGD010000012.1 GCA_029573365.1 Bacteroidota bacterium
TTTCAGTTCCGGTTTTTTTATGTTTTCTGTTGGAATTAGTGCTTAACCACAAATTTTCCGCTGGATTTGGTGTTTCCATTTATTGCATTGAAAAAATACAATCCATTCGGTAATTTTTCCACGGATATCCTTACCAGGTCTTTGTTCCCGATTGTATGTCTTGAAATTTCATTTCCGAGTACATCGAATAATACCACCTCTTTGTATTTTGCAATATTGGAAATGGTGATATAATCGCTGGCGGGGTTCGGGAAAATGTTTGATGCCGACACCTCGTTTTCACTAATGCTGTTATCAATGTCATAGACAAATTCTGCATTCATAACCATGGTGGGTGATCCCATTACAAATTTCACGGCATGGATGCCCAGATTTTTTGGCCACCAGGTATAGGTAAGCACGGTGTCGTAACGGATATACAAAAAGTGCCATCCGGCAAACCCTGGGAAACTCGTATGTCCCCAGATAGAGTCCTGGCTGGTGGCGTAGTCTTTTTGTCTGATGACATCAAAGTTAGGGCTGCCGGGCAACATCATGGTGCCCCAGGCATCGTTGACCGATGTTTTAACCTGTGCATGTCTTATGCGCAAAGAATCCACCGGGACCTGATACCCCATGGTGTCGTAAGTAATGTTGCAATGTGATTTTGTATCGCCGAAACTATACCTGGTAGCGGAATCGCCGTACGAACCGGGAAGTGCCAGTGCTGTGTCGGGTATACTCAGTTCTACCATAATAGAGTCGCCGGTTTTGAAAAAATCATAAATGGTGCCATGCAACACCAGGCCCAGCGGCGAACTGTTGAAAAAATACATGATCAGAGCGCTGTCGTAAATGGTGGCAATGTTGCTGCCGGCAAACATCCCGCCGGTAGGAATTGTGTTCGAGTTGACAACATCAATGGTCATGGTGTCGAGGGTGCTGTGCAGTGCCATAAAATTCCAGGTCTGGTTAGGACCTGGGTTGCCGGGTGTAATCGACGGGTCAACAGCGGTGTCTTTTCTGAAGTCGAACGTTTTTACCGGTACAGCCAAATCGTTAAAATCAAGAGTGATTTGTGCCTGGGCAACATAAGA
>JAKQGD010000667.1 GCA_029573365.1 Bacteroidota bacterium
CATGGCTCGGAACTGCCGCTTTCCAATTGTAATCCTTTGAACAAACTTAATCTCAGGTGTCCCACAAACCCCAAAACCATTTGAAAACGAGACTAACTCAAAACTCAAAACTCAAAACTCAAAACTGCAATCACTCGTACCGGAGTGCCTCAATCGGATCCAGCCTTGACGCTTTCATGGCCGGGTAAAAGCCCGACACAATTCCGACGATCATGCACAGCGTAAAACCGAGTATCATCCAGCCCCAGGGTACGAGAAAGGTGCCGCCAAGCAGCGGCGTGACGATGTTGCCGACCAGAATACCCAGCAAAATACCCACGATGCCGCCGATCTGGCAGATCACCACAGCCTCGCTCAGAAACTGGGCGAGGATACTTTTCCGGGTGGCGCCGAGCGCTTTGTAAATGCCAATCTCGCGGGTGCGCTCGGTCACACTTACCAGCATGATGTTCATCAGGCCGATGGAAGCACCAAAAAGAGTAAGCATGGCTATGAGTACAGTGCCCATCCTCAGTGATGTCGTCATGTCTTTTAGCTGGTTTAAAATACCATCACTCTTGCGTATTTCAAAGTCATTTTCTTCCGAAACTTTAAGTTTTCTGATGTTACGCATGACACCTATGGCATGGTTGATGGCATCTTCCAGTTCATTGGGCTGACTGACAGCCACTGTAACGTTGTAAGGCTTGTCGGCATACCCGTACAGTACCTTTGAGTTAAACAATGGTATGAGCACTCTCCGGTCATTGGACCCGCCAGATGAAGCACCCTTGGATTTGAGGGCCCCAATGACCACATAGTGGTTGCTGTTGATGTTGATGCTTTTGCCAATGGCTTTTTCCGGCTTTTCGTCAAAAAGCAGCTTCACGAGATCATTGCCTATGATGGCCTTGTTTGAGGTAGAAAAAATCTCATTGGCGGTAAAATTTCTGCCGGCCCCCAGTTCGAAGGCTGAGGTATTTAGATAGTTTTCGTCTATGCCCACTACTCTAACGGTAGGGTTGGACTTTTTATCCTTGAATTTTACAGTTGCAGATGAAGTGCAAAATGATTCGACCGAGACTCTGGATCCCCCATAATTGTATACATTTTTAAAATCCATGGCCTGGTCAAAAAGGATGGGATCCGTAACCTTCTGACGTCTGCCGCGGTCTGACCTTCTCAGGGACTCTGACAAAGGCCGTATGTTAAAGGAGTTGGCTCCGAGCCTGTTGAAATTGTCGCTCATAGAAAACAAAATAGCATCAATGGCGGTCAGTATACCTACAAGGCATGTGATGCCCACGGTGATAATCAGCATGGTGAGCAATGACCTCAGTAGATTGGCCTTGATAGACCCTAAGGCAAGCTTTATATTTTCTAGGTAATGCATATATGGTCCTTGTGCAGATGCAAAAGTAACAGCTGTGTCTCAAAATAGGTCAATTAATAGAAAAACTCGTGATTTTATACGACTAATAAGACCATTTTAAGCTTGAACCTATATATGTTCAAAAGATTTTATCGCAAAACATCTCAATTCTGTATCAACAGATTGGATGATTGTTTTACGGTTACCCGGGCATTGTTGCCTATGGTAAGTGATTTAATCTGATATGGTTGTGAAGATTGCAATGTTACTTCTATGGGGCTGATTTGAGCGGGGATGGTCACATGGTGACATGGCTCCGGGACAGATGTGAGGCTCCACTTGGCAGTATCGGTCCACTGACCTGAGGTGGTGGCGGTCCAGGTATTGGTAAACGAATCAGCTACATTTACATTGATGGTCACCGGGTCTCCTTTGCCGTCCCATTTGCTGTATGGTGTCATTTTGAGGCTGCGTGTAGTAGCGGTGGTACTCCAGTTGACGGTTACATAATTGAGACTTGGATTGTAATTAAGCAAGGTGCCGCCGGTGACTTCCCAGTGATAATACCTGGCAAGGCCTGACTGTGTGGTATACGTTTGGGTCGGAGACGAACTGCACACATTGAGTTTGCCGGAAATGGTGTGTGCCGCAGGTTTGAGCAGTTTTGTAAAAAACCAGTTAGAAATGCCGGGTATGATGTCTGAATACAGGGTGGTTTCCGTCTCCTCGTGTACACTGTGACCTCTGTTGGTATAAGAATAAAACTGGTAGGGCAGACCCAGAAAAGCCGCTCTCTGTGACATGGGCAGACTTCCGTATACTATCGGAAGGTCAAAGCCTACAATCCAGCCGGAAACGCTGGCAAATGGCTGTCCTGAGTCATAAGGCACAGTGTCATCATCCTGGCTATGGAACATTACAATCATAGGGTCTGAGGCTGTTTCCATATAGGAAGTAAATCCCACAGCTCCTGCCAGACTAAATACTGCCTTTGCATGGCCACTCTGTGTCTGGTTGTTGCCGGCACAGTCGAGACATCCCAGATTGGGACAGTTGCAGGTATAAAGCCCGAGAAAACCGCAAGATTGCGTCCATGCATAAGTGGAGGCGGGCCGCTCGGTTTCTTTGTCTAGATAGGCGTTGTGGGTGGCCACAAATGCTCCGGCACTGTGCCCTCCGATATAAATCTGATTTGGGTCTATTTTGTATATGTTGGCCCCGGCGGCATCGGCCTTGAAAAAGCGGACTGCCGACCTTCCATCCTGTATGCCCCGATAGACGGCCCTTTTTGATAGGTCCTCGTCAAAGATGTTCATCCCCAGCCTGTAATCGATGACAGCGGTTACAAATCCCCTTTTTGCGAGTTCCTGGGCTATCAGCCTGATACTCCAGTGGTCCTTGCTTCCGGCGATAAATCCTCCACCAAAACACACGATGACTACCGGTCTTTTTGACAGGGTGTCGCCGGTGGGCCTGAAGATATTCATGTACAGATTTACATTGGTAGTCTCATATTCTTTAACATTAAGCGGATATCCTGTAAGACCTTCATAAAATCCTCCCCCGGGAACGGGCTGCGGTACATTTGTGCTAAAAAGTACATTGGTCGTCTCCGTAATGTTTGGAAACAAGGCTGCAGTATACCTGTTCATTGGTGGCTGAGCATCGACGGCAATGGCAAAAAATATAATGGAAGCAAATGTGGTCAGTATGTTTTTCATCATTTTTCGATTTCTTTTTTAAAGTATGGGACCAGCTTTTGCTGAAAGGAGATGCTGGATCTGAAAAACTTCATCATTTGTTCAAATCTGGATTTTGTGACTCCGTTATCGATACAAAGCTTATTGACGTGGTTGTTTTTAACCTCTGAAACATATCTGTGAGCAGCCTGAAATGCAGACATAGCGGACTTTTCGTTGGCTGTAAGTTCCGGACCACTGTTTTCCAAACCTTTTCTAAGTATTTCTCCCAATCGTTGCATAGAAATCCCTGACCGTACTGCTGCGTCCATGATTACCGAATCGACATTCAGGCCGTGGTTGTTTTCTGCAATACGGATCCTTACAAACCCTGTGAGTTCGTCCTCAGTAAACGTAGTGTCGGTGACCTGACAATGACAAATTGATGCCGTACACAGACAAATAAAAACAATAAAATTTCTCATCATTCTATAAATTAAACCCATTGGCTGCAGCCATAACCATTAAAAATCTGCAGGATAATTGCAAAAACAAAGGAGTTTCCAGGGTCTAAAAGGGGTTAATGTCCGCCACTCAATAAAATCTATGGCAGGCGAAGGCAAATATATACTTAAATTTTTAAAACGAGACGGCTAAGGGTCAAAAAATTGCTAAATATCAGTTTTTCCAGCGGAAAGAAGCCATCAATGTGTCGATGTCTGGACGGATGAAACTGAGGACGGGAGCAGTGGAGTCGGGATTGACCTTACTGTCAAAATAAAAAGACCCTCTGAGGAAGTGATTTTTTTCATCAGTGAGATAAAACTGAAGGGGACTGGCCACGGGCCCTTCTATTTCGAAAAGAACCCCAACGACTCCATGGCCATTATTAATGACTGACTCCTTGCGGTAATTGGCCTTGATGTTGTGTTTGCCAGCAATGGTAAAGGCGTCATTGACAAGCTCAGAGATAGATTTGCCGCTTTTGAGGTTGTAATAACTGCAATACAGGCTAGCATTGAGAGAATCAAACTTAATGTCAAACCAGCATGGATGCTCAGGCTCTCCTTCAAACCTGAACGAATCCTGCGAAAAATGGCCGTAAGCCGGCACCTTAAAGTTAAATGCACACAATGAAGTATCCTGGAGCTGATATGATTTGACCGGGTAAAAAATACGAGGGTACATCCTGGGCCTGGGCCCTGGTGTGCTGTCATCGCCACATGATGCGATTACAAATGCTGTGAGTACCAGTATGATGAGCTTATTTGTCATTAATGAAAATACTTACCTTTTCGATGCGGCGGCGGGTTACGGAAATCACCTTAAGGTTAAGGTGGCCGATGTTGATTTCTTTTTCGGACGAAGGGATGCTGCCTATAATCTCGAGGATGAGACCCCCCAAAGAGTCTGCCTCGCCTCTGACATTGTCAAAAAAGCCTGTGTTTTCGCCTATCACACGGCACACGTCATTGAGCAGAGTTTTCCCATCAAGGATAAAATTGTTGTCTGAGATCTTGATGTAGTCGATCTCTTCATCCATGTCAAATTCGTCTTTGATGTCACCGACCACCTCCTCCATGATGTCTTCAAGGGTAGCTATGCCTGCGGTGCCACCAAACTCATCAACAATGATGGCCATATGCATTCTTTTCTTCTGAAATTCACGCAGCAGTTCGTCAATCTTCTTGGCTTCAGGGACAAAGAGCACTGATTTTCGGATGAGGTCCTGCCACCTGAAGTCGTCACTCTCTTCTCCGGCTTCCAGCAGATCCTTGACATACAGTATGCCTACTATGTTGTCCAGGTCTTCCCGGTATACTGGCAGTCTGGAGTATCCTGAATCGCGGACTATTTTCATAACCTCCCGGAAACCGGCACTTTCGTCCAGAGCCACTATGTCCATCCTTGGGTGCATGATCTGGCGAGCAGATATATCTCCAAAATTTACAATGCCTTTTAGAATATCTGCTTCCTGTGCTGATGATTCGCTGGAACTGGTCACAGTCAGGTCTATGGCGGCGTCTATGTCTTCGCGGGATGTCAGGTTTTGAGAACTTGAACTGGCAAGCCTTTTTTCCATGGAGGAGGACCAGCCCACCAGCACTTTTGTTACCGGACTCAGGATGTATGACAAAAATGACAATGGCCAGGCCATAAGATGCAGAATTCGTCGTTTATTGAGGGTGGCATATATTTTTGGCATGGCTTCGCCAAAAAGTACCAAAACAAATGTCACTCCAACCACCGTTATCAGAAAATTAAACACATTGGCAATAGTCTGTGGGGTAGATATGCCATATAGCAGATGGTCATGCATCCACTGTCCCCATCCGAGGATGCGGTCTTCTCCCAGTACTATGCGGAGGATTTGATCGGCCACAATTACAATGGCGATATTGATAAAATTGTTGGCTATCAGTATGGTAGCCAGAAGGTGCCGTGGCTTTTCCTTGAGTGCCAGAATACGTCTCGAAATGCCGGTATTTTCATCCTCAAGGTCTTTTACTTCATTGATACCAAGGGAAAAGTAGGCTACCTCAGAGGCGGAGACAAGTCCCGACCCGATAAGAAGGAAAATAAACACAGTTAGCAGCAGGGTCAGATTGCCTGATTCGACCGAAGCTGTTGCTGCCTGGAAGGCCAGCAAATATAAACCGGCATCAGAGTCCAATAGAGTCTTGTTTAGTTAACGAATTCCTTCCTTTAGGCTCTTCAAAACGGAAGGTCATCTTTGGCATTTGTGGGTGCGTTATCTTGATCAGGAGGAGGGATTGAACCACCCGGACTACTTTCCCTTTTTTCCAGAGAATAGAGAGTATTAGCCACAATCTCAGTAATCGATCTTTCTACTCCTTCTTTGTCTGTATATTTTCGGTGAGTGATTTTTCCCTCGACATAGGCCATATCCCCTTTTTTGAGATCCCTCTCAGATTTTTCAGCCAGACCACGCCAGGCCACAATATTGTGCCATTCGGTTAGTTTTTGCCAGGTATCGTTTTTGTCCTTATAATTTTCATTGGTTGCCAGCGAAAATGTGGCCACTTTTACACCGTTTTCGAGGGTTCTTACTTCCGGGTCTCTTCCCAGGTTGCCCACCAGAGTGACTTTGTTTATCATAAAAAGTATTTGATAAGGAGCAGGTTATTTAATTCCGTTTATCCCTATGTTTTGTAAATCGAAGTAATCCTTAAAGATTTTTGGAAATGCAAAGTTTCCAACTTTTTTGCTCTCTACCAAATAATACCCGTTTTTTATTTTTGACTTAACTTGCTGCATGTCAATTTTGTAAAAGCTTGCCCTTATAATCTGATGGGTTAGTATATGATCTATTCTGAATACAGGAACATAATCTTCTTTGGGTTTACTTGTCTCAAAAATATCTGCCCAAAGTTTGTCGGTTATGGTCTCAGAAGGAGGTTCTGGGTTTGGCGTTTCAAGCATCGGCAATTCGTATAGACCTTTCCAGATGTCCTCAGCAGAGCGGCGGGTGATGACCGTGGTTTGTCGGGGCAAAACGATTTGGAAGTAGTGAAAATATCTGATTTTCTTTTGAGGTCTTGCTTTTCTGGCAGGAATATCTCCTGTTTTATTATGGATCTGGGCATAACATCCGTCATTAACAGGACATATGCTGCAGGATGGTGACAAGGGGGTACAAACGGTTGCCCCAAGGTCCATGATGGCCTGATTAAACAATGCTGGGTCTGTAGCCACTATAGCCAGGTCTACATAAGCACTGACCCCGGCATCAAAGTCTTTAGTCCCGGGAGCACCTTTGATCCCTTCCAATCTGGAAATGACTCTCTGCACGTTGCCATCTATAACAGCATGTCTAAGCCCAAAAGCAAAAGAAGAAATAGCAGCTGCAGTATATGGACCTACACCTTTGAGGGCCAGAATATCTTCATACCGTGAGGGGAAAATGCCACTGTATTTTTCCAGAATGGTTTTTGCGGCATGATGCATATTTCGGGCTCGTGAATAATAGCCAAGCCCTTCCCACACCTTAAGTACTTCTTCTTCATGGGCAGAGGCCAGGCTTTTTACGTCAGGAAAGGTGTCAATAAACCTGAGAAAATATGGAGTGCCCTGCCTTACCCTTGTCTGCTGCAGGATAATCTCCGATACCCAGATGATATACGGATCAGATGTGTTTTTCCAGGGTAGGGTACGTGGATGTGCCAGTGACCACGATGTTAGCAGATAGGCAAATTGACTCGGATCCATGGGTAAGTCAGATTGTTTTATACAGCAATGGTAATATAGCAAAAACAAAAAGAGGCTGACACACGGGGTGCCTGCCTCTTTTTGTATAATTGCTGACTAACCTGAAAATCAGGCAGACATTGACCTTACCAAAGAATAATCACCATAACTTTCCTTAATCATCTCTTTAAGAGCTTTTCTGGCAAAGAATATACGGCTTTTGACGGTGCCCAGAGGCAGATTAAATTCATCAGCTATTTCCTGGTACTTAAATCCTTCGTAATGCATGACAAAAGGAATCCTGATGCTGTCTTCCAGGCTGTTTATCATTGCGTTAAGTTCATCCATCAATATATTTCTGGTAGCATCGTTTTCAATGGCGACGCTTCCGGAATTGATAAAATACAGGTTGTCAGTGGAGTCAATAATTGTATTTGACTTGGCCTTTTTCCTGTAATTATTGATAAAGATGTTTTTCATGATGGTAAAAGTCCAGGCCTTAAAATTGGTATCTGGTCTGAACTTGTCCCTGTTTGTTATCGCTCTGATGGCTGTTTCCTGATAAAGATCTCTGGCGTCTTCTGTATTTTTGGTGAGATTATATGCAAATGCATTTAGTGAATCGGTCAGCACTTCAAACTTTTTATCAAACTCCACTGTGGACATGATGGTAGGTTTTGTTGCAACAAAAGTACAATTATATTGAACATTTATCAAGTATCTGCCTCCGGATATATGTTAAAGAAATGCTAAATTTTAACATAACGTAAACCAATCAGATGCGTTGCACCAGATCTTAGTTTGTTTTGCCACAATTAAATGACCTGTCTGCTTGTCAGGCGGACATACCCCTTAGCAAGTAGAAGTCTCCGTAAAGCCTTGACAACTGGTCTTTAAGCAATTTTCTTGCAAAGAAGATCCTGCTTTTAACAGTCCCCAGGGGTAATGACAATTCCTCTGCTATTTCGTGGTATTTATAGCCCTCATAATGCATGATGAAGGGCTTTTTGACCGAGTCGTCGAGCTTATCTATGATTTGCTGCAACTCTTTCATCAGGATGTTTCTGCCTCCATCGTTGTGAATTTTTTCTCCACCGCTGTTCAAAAGGAAACTGCTCTCTGTGCTGTCCAGCATGGTGTTGGCCCGCACTTTTTTTCTGTAATTGTTGATGAAAATATTTTTCATGATGGTAAAAGCCCATGCTTTAAAATTAGTGTCGGCCATAAACTTGTCTTTGTTGTGAATAGCCCTGTATGCTGTTTCCTGATATAAATCCTTGGCATCCTCGGTATTTTTAGTCAGGCTGTATGCAAATGCCTGCAACGGTTCATGCAGCAGATTTAGGTTGTTTGTAAACTCAAGTGTTGACATCTTAAGGTTTTTAGATGATACAAAGATATTTTGTTTAACACTATAATGCAAAAAGTTAAACAATAATTGTTCTTATGTGCCAATAACCCAGGATTATAACGGCCACAAGCCGGTAAAATCCATGACATATTTTGAAGATAAGATAGTCACAAAGTATTGAAAACCAATAAAATGTAAGCAAAGTAATTGCAAGCAGGTCTTAAACGTAGCCTGTCGGCTGCACCAAGTCATCAGAAGTCAATGACGGTCACTTCATAGATGAGCACGGCATTTTTTCGAATTCCGAAGGGCGGGTTGCCACCGTATCCTTTTTCTGAAGGGATGATGATTGTGCCCACGCCTCCTTTGCCCAGCAGTGCCAGTCCACTTTTTAGTCCTTCAATCATGTTAGAGAGTTTTAGCTTCACGGTTTTGCCTGCTGGGGATTTGTCAAAAACCGTATTGTCGAGGTATTTGCCTGTGTAGGTCATTTCGATTATGGAAGTCTCCGATGGTCGGTCAACTGAGCCGGGAGTGGTGATGGCCACTTTGACCCCTGATGTGTCTGTAACAGTAAGATTATGGGAAAGGATGTAATTCTCTATTTCTACGTTTTCGCCCTGTGTGGAGTCGGTGCAAGAGGCAAGCAAGAGAACAAACAGTGCCATGAGGGACGCCGCCAAGGAAATACGCCTCATTTTTTCAACTTTTAAAAGTCTACCAGCTCGACATCAAAAATGAGCACAGCCGATGTTCGTCCTCCAACAGGACTCGTACCGTAGCCGTATTTGGATGGAATAAGCAACTTTCCTTTTCCTCCCTTGCCAAACTTGGGTATACCGATCTGCCATCCCTGAATCACTCCGTACAATGGA
>JAKQGD010000046.1 GCA_029573365.1 Bacteroidota bacterium
TGGACAAGGTAAAGGCAATTCTCGTTTGGGTAGCAGCTGATCACCCCACCCGTCAGGATTGTTTTTCCAGAGCCTGTTGGAGCCTTCAGCACCCCACGACCTACAGAGGTGAAGGACCGAATCTGTCTGAACTGGTCCTCCCTAAAAGTTATCCCTCTGATGGATGGCTCTATGGTCGCCTTTATGAATGGTAGTTTCCCTGACACCCTGAAGTCGTACCCTTTTCGTTTGGCAAAGTCAGCGACCCGGGGAAGCCACCCAGACAGGAACAGGCCGCTGCGGTCGATGAGGCTGCGGTCGTACTGCTTCACCACCATGCGCTTATCCTTTTTGCTGTAAGGGTTCTTGCGCCTGTAGAATGTATCTGGAATGGATAGGCATGGGGCAAGGAGTTTGCGACCAGCATTGTTTGCCCTACACAGGGCAGCATTGATTGGGGTGATATGAATCATACAGCGCCTCAGCAATAGAAAAAAGAAAAGCCCTCGTATGACCAGGCAAGGGCGTCCTCTGTAACAAACCAGAAAAAACCAGAGGTTGCCAATTGCTCATCCAAAGCAATCAGCTTGCCCAGTCACACGAAGGCTTTTCTGATTTGTTAAACCTTCAAGGGAGGAATCCATAGGCAAGGAGCCTATGTGGATGGCGATTCACACCCTCTACTATATACGGCGTCGGAGACGAGGGGTGTTAATAACTTTTGTGGGACTTTTTTCCTGTTCTTCCAGAAATAAGAAGTAGTGGAATGGAGAACAGTTAGGTCTATCGGCACAGTAGGTTCTCAGCTCGGCCAGAAACCGCATTGCGTCTTCATAGCGAAACCTCCCTGTCTTACGAAAGACCTCTGCCTTCACTAGGTCAAACAACTCTCCAATCTCAACTTCTATCCAGTCTGCTGAATACTTGCGATTCCAGTTGCTCTCGATGATGACCTTTACATAGGGACGCAGTCGACCAAAGAGGTCGTCGTTTGGTTTGTGTGGCTGTTGATCTTGAACATCAGCAGTTCGTCGTCTTAACACTGTTTTTTGCCTTCTTTTTAGCACGCTGTCCTCCTTTGGGTTAAAAAGCATAGGAAATTCAAGTACATAGAATGATACCTCATAGACCTCGCTCTCCTACAGCATTTGCAGGCTGTCTATACCCCACCTGCAAGTGAGCTGATAGCCTGACTTTGCAGCCATATGAACACTATACCAGCATTTGCAGATAGGGTCAAAAGGCGCGAAAATACTGGGCAGATATGACCTGCAAATGATGTAGGAGGCACCATTTCGGGGCCATTTTTTGAATCCCAAAATTTTGGCGATGGCCTTCAAATGATGGTATTTCCTGGCTTTCATTAATTCACCATTTATCGCTGCATAGGCATGTGGTGCACCAAGCATTTGGTGGATTCCTTTATGTCATCAAATGAGCCGCCAGAGATGGTGGCTTCCGGTCTTTTGGAAGATTTCAAGACAACGACAGGGAGCGCATCTTGGCGATATTAGTTTTATGCTAGTACTGCCTAATTTTACCCTGCACCCACAAAAAATTTTCAACTTTTTTTGATTTCTTAATGATTTCTGCTACTTGCACAGCAAAAAATCTTCGCTAATGATTCCGCATACTTATGTTGACTTGGCATCTAACATCACGGAAAC
>JAKQGD010000056.1 GCA_029573365.1 Bacteroidota bacterium
TGTAACTGGCTGAGTGAAAAAGAAGGGTTGGCAAAAGCATACGATGAAACCGGAACCCTCATTGACTCAAAAGGAAAGACAACCACAGACCCAAGCCTGGTTGAAGGATACCGTCTTCCTACAGAGGCAGAGTGGGAGTATGCTGCAAAGGGAGGAAACAAAAGTAAAGGATATAAGTACAGCGGAAGTAACAAAGATGATGATGTGGCATGGTATGCATATAATTCCGGTGGTACTACTCATGAAGTGGGTACTAAAATACCAAACGAGCTGGGGATATACGATATGAGCGGAAATGTATCTGAATGGTGCAGCGATAGTTATTACAGCTATTTTTCGGCAAATCAGACCAATCCTTACAACTTTTCTGCTGCCTATATTATTGAACGCGGAGGTGGCTTTAAAAGCAGTTTTATGCAGGTACGCACAGCTGCCCGTAAGAGCAGTTCCCAGATAAAAGGCAATCCTTTTGTTGGGTTCCGTGTTATAAAAACAGAAAACATAAAAAAAAGCAAAAGACTGGAAAATCTACCGATAATAAAAGTAGGAACCAATAGGGTTAACGAGGTACACACAGAATTGGTATTCATAATGCCAGGAACAGTTCTGGTCGAAAAAGGCAGCTTTCAGATGGGGAACATGATGGAAAGCGCATATGATTGGGAATTACCCGTACATACTGTAACTTTCACATACGACTTTTATATCGGAGAGTATGAAGTAGCCTTTGAACAGTACGATAGGTACTGTTATGAAACAAAAATCGGTAAACCAGATGATTACAGATATGGCAGGGGACTCAAGCCTGTAATTGATGTAAGTTGGTACGATGCCATAGGCTATTGTAACTGGCGTAGTGAAAAGGAAGGATTAGCAAAAGCATACGATAGTGACGGAAACTTTCTTGACTCAAACGGAAATATAACCACAGACCCAAGCCTGGTCGAAGGATACCGTCTTCCTACAGAAGCGGAGTGGGAGTACGCAGCCAAGGGAGGAAATAAAAGTAAAGGATTTAAGTACAGCGGAAGCGACAACATAGGTGACGTGGCGTGGTACTACGGAAATGCGCATAGCCGTATCTGTGATGTTGGAACCAAATTGCCTAATGAGCTGGGTATATACGATATGAGCGG
>JAKQGD010000066.1 GCA_029573365.1 Bacteroidota bacterium
AGCCCGGAAGAGAAAAAGATAGTGAGAAAAAAAAGCAGGCTCAGGCTAAGGGAAATAGTAGAACCGACACGAATATGGATGGAAGTAAGAGACGATTTTTGAATCAGGGCAGGTCCCACGCCAAGTTGACTTACAAGCTTGGAAAAGCCCACTACCACCATGGCAGATTGAACGATACCGAATTCGGCTTTCGTTATAAGACGGGCGAGGACAAACAGAACCGCTAATTGGAGAACCGTTTTAAATATGGTACCTCCGAATTGCCAGAAAAAGCCTTTGAATGTTTTTTGAGTCAGGTTCTCTGTCATTTTTTATATCATTATTTTTATCTGTTGGTATATCGTAGAGTCAGATTATATGTCCCGGCCTTTTTGATTATAACTGTATATTTTATTGGCCGGAGCAGCTGATGTATCTGACACCGGTATCCTCATTTTTTTCTTTTCTTTTTATCTGGGGTATCGAAGTATTCTGAGTATCCGTAACCGTATTGTTTATAGCTTCCGTATTTGTTTTTTTCTCCTACTCTGTTGATGACGGTATACAGGGGTTGTGTAGGGTTATCGGATAGTTTTCTGTTGACTTCCTGTAGTACCCATTTAAATGTGAATCCCTGTCTGAGTACGATGATGCTGATGTCAGCATGTACGGCGAGTAGGGAGGAGTCAGTAACGAGTCCGTAAGGTGGTGTGTCAAAAATGATGAAGTCGAATTTTTTATTAAGTTCCTCCATGAGTGTTTTCATTTTATCACCTAGGATGAGTTCGGCAGGATTAGGAGGTATGGGTCCTGCGGGCAGGAGCCAGAACCGTTGTTCGAATCCGGGTACTTCCTGCAGGATGGAATCTACGGAGGGGATGCTTCCTGCGAGGTAATTGCTGATACCTGTTTCGGCATGGATGTCTACGGCCAAAGCGAGTCTTGGTTTACGGAGGTCAAATTCGAGTACGACGACCTTTTTATTAAGCAGGGCATAGCTGGCTGCGAGGTTAAGGCTGGTGAATGATTTTCCTTCGGAGGGTCTGTGAGAAGTAACCAGGATATTTCTGGGTGAATATCCGGGTTTGGTAAAGCTGATATTGGTTCTGATGACCCTGAACTGTTCAGAGACGATAGAACGGCTTCCTTTTTTTACGATGATAGGTGAGTTTTCTTTTTTCACATAGGAGATTTCTCCGAGTACAGGAGCTTTACATTTTTGTTCTACTTCGTCTTTATTTTCAATTTTGTTATTAAAGAAGTTGCTGAGGTAGATGATGCTGATGGGCAGCAGGAGTCCGAGTAAAGAAGCGGCGGTTAAGACCAGTACCTTTTTTGGGCTTACTACTCCTATGCTTCTTGGTTTTTCTATATTTCTGGAGTCGGGTATGGTAGAGGCGAGTGTAATGGCGGACTCTTCTCTTTTTTGCAGGAGCAGGAAGTAAATTTGTTCTTTTACAGACTGGTCTCTTTGGATTTGTACGAGGTCTTTTTGTATTTGGGGGATACTTTTGATTCTGGCATTGAGTTCTGCGTCTTTGCTGGTGATGTCGTTTAGGGCAATACGGTAAGCCTGTTTGAGATTTGCGATGTTGTTAATGAGATTGGCTCTCAGGTTGGCGATTTGGTTAGCGAGGTCAACGGGGATAGGGTTTTTAGGTCCTAATCTTTCTACCTGTCTTTCTCTTTCGAGGATGAGCCGGTTATGTGTTTGAATCATTTCCATCAGCGACGGCTCATTGATGCTTGAAGCGGAGAGGGCCAGTTTTGAGTCGTCCTGGTTATTTTTAAGGCTGTTTTCGAGTGATTCGAGTATAGAGAGTTGGGTTTGTTGTTCGGCTTTTTGCTGGTCTACCTGCCTGGCCTGTTCGATATATTTTTGTGCTTCGGTAGAGACGTCGGTGATTCTGTTGCTGCTTTTAAACTGTTGGACGCTTCCTTCTACGGAACGCAGTTCACTTTCAATGATAGCGAGCCTTTCGTTGAGGAATTGGAGTGTATTGTTGGTGACCCTGTTTTTATCAACGAGGGCCTGTTGGTTGTAGATATTGATAAGGGTATTGAGAGCAGTTTGGGCTCTTTTGTTATTATTATCGGATAGTTCCAGTTTAATGATGGTAGCGGTTTTACTTGCGGGTTGTACGGTGAGGGCATTGAGGTAGCTGTTGACGGCGTTTTTGATAGGATTGATGTATAGCAGGTACTCTTCGATGAGATTGGAACTGTCAGCGTCTTTAAAGAACGGGTTGTCATTGATTTGGAAGCGTAGTCCGTTGATGGAATACCATCTTCCTCTTGTGATGGGCAGTACATTATTTTGTGCACCATAATTGAGGTGCCATTTTCCGATGGATTGTCTGGTGATGTTCCAGTTGAGCGGTTGAGAGATGGTATCGGGGTTGGCGATTTGGATAATTACGGGGGATTCTTTGTCAAATACCGAACGGCTGGTCAGGCTTCCTTTGCTCTTGATATCGAGGAAGAGTTGTTCTTTTCTTACGACACTCTCCATGAGGTCGTAACTTTTGAGGATTTCGATTTCGTTGTCTACGAGTTTACCTCCGGTACCGAGGTCAAGCTCTCTGATCAGCGGGTTGTCGAGTAGTCCGGCGCCACCTTTTTTTTCGTCTTTAATCATGATGGACGATTTTGCTTTAAAGACGGGTTCGGTATACCGGTTATAAAGTGAAGCGAGTATCAGTGCGAATATAAGTGACAGGGCAATCCAGTGCCAGTTGCGGAGCAGTTTGAACAGCAGTTGCCTGATATCTGCGGACTCATCCGCGTTATTACCCTGCAGGACGGGGGCGATCTGGAGGTTACTTTGCACGGTTGATAAAAATTATTGGATGATTGTAATTGTA
>JAKQGD010000091.1 GCA_029573365.1 Bacteroidota bacterium
CCGCTCAATTTCCCCATCAGGCTGACAAACAAACTGGCACACCTCAATTCGCTCGCCGGCATGGGGGTAAATGATTTTCCACCGACCGCAGCTATGATTGAGGTCAGGGACGAACTTACAAAGCTCATCGATGCTGAGCTGGCAAAATGGAAAACCGTTAAAACAGATATGATTGCCGAGTTCAACAACCTCATCAGGAAAAAGAGCCTCGATGTGATTATCCTAGAGAAAAAACGGTAACCGCACGTGAAATACAGGCGACTGTCGCTGGACGAACTCGAATCTTTGCGTGACGAATTTGTAACTTTCCTGATTGCCAATGGTATCAATGCAGAACATTGGGAGGAGCTTAAAGCCGCCGAACCAAATCTGACCGAAGGTATGATTTTGGCTTTTAGTGACATAGTGTGGGAGGATGTGCTTTCCAGGGTCAAGTATCTGGAACACCTTGCCGAAGGCACGTATTTTGTTTTTAAATGTGATGACGAAACCATCCACCTTGTAGGCATGGAATGCAGGGAGGCTACTGGTGACCGTGAGCAGTTCCTTGATTACGTCAGCCGTTTTCCGGAGACCTGCTTTGTTTTTACACAAAGTAAAAAATATGTGCCTGCACGCAATACTGAGATATTCAGAATGGTGGAGTCAGGAGCTATGATTGTAAAGGGTGAGTGGTATGACCGGCTTTTTGATACTCATATGCCATCAGACCCAGCACAGTGATGTATTCGATCCAGAGAAAAAGGCTTTCATATCTGCCGAAATCCGCACTGTAATGTGCATAGGATAAAACAGCCAGAAATGACCAGAAAAGAGGATATACCCTACCTGCAGCTGCACCTAGGAATACCAGGCTGATAATATACCATGGATGTACCGTCGTGGACAAGAGCAGATAAGCGGTCCAGGCAGTGAGGGCGTATAAAAAGAATGACCTTTCGCTGTTTTCTACGTTCTTTTTAGCGGCAAGGAGGTTGATAGCCAGAGCCGTGACGCCCAGCAGTGGTCCCAGATATTGGATGAGGTTATAACCGGTCATGTATGTTCCCACTTCCCTCAGTATAAAATAAATGCCAGCGTTAAACTCAAATTTTCTGAAGTACAAATCAGTGCTTCTGAGCATCGATACCAATGCACCATCCATCCACAAGGGTATAAATATGGCCAGTCCCACTCCGGTCAGAGTCGCTAAAAGGGTAATTCTGTTCCTGCCTTTTGTCCTAAATAAAAACCAAGGTATCAGCATAGTAGGCAGCAGTTTGCAACCTATAGATATTGCCAGAAATGCAGCAGACGTCCTGATTTTTCCCCTGAAATAGAAGTGTATGCTCAGGGCCAGAAATGAGATCATAACCGCCTCAAAGTGCAGATTTCCTGTCCCCTCTATGATGACCAGAGGATTAAGGAAAAAAAGCCACAACCACTTTGTGGATAAAGGACCTACACCCCGGTTAAACGCTAAATAGCCATATATTAACCCTTCGGTAACTATCATCAGGCAACGTAGCCATATGGCAAAATTTTCGACATCTCCTGCCAGTGACGCTGATGCAAAATACAACTGTCCCACGGGCGGGTAAACGGTATAATATCCCTGCGAATTGAGTTTTTCAAACAACTGAGGAGTTAACACTTCCACCCCTGCTTGTATGGCATCGGCTGGCAGCATTCCGTAAGGATTATTTCCCGCAAGGGTCAGTGAGCCATCCCAGAAAAAACGGTACACATCATCAGACCATGCCGGAAACACAGGTATTAGTAATATCCTTGCCACCATACCTGCTACCCACCAGGTGCCGGCTGACATTTCCCTATTGTACATCATACTATAACCGCCAAAGGCCAGGAGCATGCCGGTGATGATTACAATAAAATCCTCTTGTGCAGATAAATACCCGGATGTCATGATTCCAGCCAGCCACAGCATCAGTCCTGCCGCTGCTTTCAGGTCATAGCCCGAGCCTGTTCCTGATTTCATATCCGGTCAAGGTAAGATATCCTGTTGCCAGCATGGCGTGTACATTTATAAACGGATTAAGGCCTGTCTTGAGACCCCACACCACAGCCCATAAGCAAAGTATTCCGAGCAATAGATCTGCGACAGAAGATACACTGATTTTACCGTATGTGCCGAGCCTTCCTTTTTTGTGGGTTCCGGTGACTCCGTATTTGGGTGTACGAACAAAAGCCGTTTTTTTACCCATATATCCGCTCACCACAGCCAGACTGTTGTGCAGGGCTATAGCCATGGACATGGAAATAAACAAAGGAAAAAACACGACAAATTTAAGATGCATCCACAGTGCATTTTGTCTGGGCCAGCATCTGACCACATTGGCCACATAATATACCGCGGCTACGATGGCCATTCCTGCTAGATATACCGACGCATAAGGTGACACCACCAGGTATTGATCCCTGAAAAAAAGGAGTACCAGACTCAGTATCGAAAACACGAAGACAGCAGGAAAAAGTGTGCCCACAAGCATGTGATACGTACCGTGTACTTTTTGGGCCATGCTGATATTAGCCTTCCACAAGAGGGGCAATATCTTTTTTGCCGTTTCTGCACCCCCTTTCATCCACCGGTACTGCTGAGATTTCAGACCTGCTATTTCTGCAGGCAGCTCTGCGGGAGCCTCCACATTTTCGAGATATCTGACCTTCCAGCCTTTGAGCTGGGCCCGGTAACTCAGGTCGAGGTCCTCGGTCAGGGTGTCAGGCTGCCATCCTCCGCTGTCTTCGATACACGATTTTCTCCATACGCCGGCCGTACCATTAAACTGCAGAAAATATCCTCCGCCAGCCCGGCCCATCTGCTCAGTAGTGAAGTGTACATTGAGCTGGAAAGCCTGCATTTCCGTCAGCAGCGAATACCCCTGATTAAGATGCGTCCACCTGCCCTGTACCACACCTGTTTTGGGGTCGTTAAAGCAAGCCAGCGTCTTCCTCAAAAAGTCAGGGTAGGGAAGGAAGTCAGCATCAAAAATGGCAATAAATTCCCCTTTGGCCGATTCCATGGCTTCACCCAGGGCCCCGGCTTTGTATCCCTGCCTGTTTTGCCTGTGCAACAGGCTCACATCCATACCCGATGCCTGCAGACGGGACACTTCGTGGCGAGAGATTTCCAGAGTTTTGTCTGTGCTGTCATCCAGCAATTGTATTTGCAGTTTTGAGGCAGGATAGTCCATTTTTTCGATATTGGCCATAAGCCTCTCTACCACATTGCTTTCATTAAATACCGGCAATTGGATGGTGATCATGGGCAGTTCTCTGTCAGCGGGCCATTCGCCACATCCGGCGGCATACGGCGTACGCCGCCTGAGATATTGCCACAGCAGGTGCAGCTGGAACACACAAAACACACCCACATACGTAAGGCACAACACATAAAGTGACGTCAGCACGTACCCGGCTACCACACCCGCCGTCATCGGATTGCAAGTTTAAAAATCGTCCACAATATCTTATAACCTGCCATCAACGTCCCTTTGACCGTCCCCGAAACCTTTGACTGGCCCACACGCCGACGATAGGTTACTGGCACTTCAGCCACACGCAGTTTTTGACGGGCTGCCTTGACCTGCATTTCCACGGTCCATCCGTAATTGCGGTCCTGCATACCGAGGTCAGTCAGACTTTTGTACCGTATTGCCCGGAACGGCCCCAGGTCAGTATATTTGTAGCCATACAGCAGGCCTATGAGCGTCGTGGCCAGTTTATTGCCCCAGACCTGTTGGGGCATCATGGCTCCATCTTCC
>JAKQGD010000668.1 GCA_029573365.1 Bacteroidota bacterium
CGGTTGCCTTTTTATGGATACCAAGTATCCCTTAAAAAATATAGACGAGGTGCGCAAAAGCCTTAAAAAAGTTCCCAATCTGCACAATATTTTTGTGGGTCACTACCATACCGAAAAGTTTATTGTGCAAGACGGTAAAAATATTCACCTGACTCCTTCCACCATGATGCAAATCGATACGCGCACCCCTAATTTTAGGATGGAGCATGTGCGTCCGGGCTGGCGCATTATAGACTGGTACGACGGACGCATGGACACAGAAGTGCATTACCTCATGGAAGCTCCTGAGCCTTTGTCTGGCCCTTCCATTTTTTAAGGATCCTGCGGCCTGCACTGCCGTTTTATAAGCAAAAAGTCTATATTAAGGGCATTCTAGGAATGTCCAAAATGCGATTTTTATTGATAATCCTTGTTTTTTTAACGGAATCCATGGCGGTGGATCAGTTTTTTGCAGTGCGCCTGGGTTTTGGCATAGATGGATTTTCTGGCAAAGACACCAAAGAGGGTATGACCGGGGGTTTTGCCTGGGCCGGCAGTGCCTTTGGCGCCCAGCCTATATCTGATGGTAAAAATTACTGGGGTGTAGAGGCTGGCCTGGTGCAGCAGCGCATGAGCAGCGACACTGTGGTCTGGAACAACAGTTCTGGGCAATTTGATCAAAGCGCCAAAATGGATTTGCGTTTTGAAAAGCTGGATCTGGCTTTTTTTGCTGGCCGCCATTTCGATGGCGACATCTTTTTAATGGCCGGTCCGCAACTGACCTATTTGGTGGGTTGTACTAAAAATTATGCATCGACCCAAGTGGCATGCGACGAAGAGTACAGCCCATTTCAGGCCGATGCCCAGGTACGCCTCATGTTCTTTATCATTGAACCCTTGGCCATTGACTTTAAATATGTGCAGGGCTTTTTGCCTGCTGATGCCAATGGCACTCTGAAGTCTTACGCCTATACAGGCACCATTGGCCTGCTCTATCTCTTTTAGGTCAATTCCATGAATCCGGCCTTTCGATACGCCTGCGTATGTCGCGGTGATCAAATGCTGGGAGAGTGGGGATATCCAGATCTTTGTTTAGATCAGCGTCCGGTGTATTCCATTACCAAAAGCGTGGTTTCACTATTGCTGGGAATCTGGCTTAAAGATCATCCGCAATTTTCGGTGGACTCGCTCCTGGCTCCAACACTAAATTTGCCAAACCACTGCGACGAACGCTGGCATCGTCTGAGTGTCCGCCATATTCTAACCCAATGTAGCGGCTTAAAGTGGCATGAAATGGGCGTGACCTGGGGGCCGAAGAATCCCTTATGGGTCATGGAAGAGCAAAGTTCCAATTGGGTGGAGCATGTGCTGCAAACGCCTTTTTCTACAGAGCCCGGTCGACACTTTATGTACAATTCAGGGGCTTCGCATTTATTGACTCACTGGATGCAGGCTAATATGAACCAAGATCTGTTCCAGTACGCACAAACTCAATTATTTGAGCCTTTGGGTATTTCCATGGCACACGATGCGGGCATCAAATGGCTCAAATCTCCTCAGGGGGTGATCAGCGGGGGCAAGGGCTTGTTGTGCAGTGGCCCGGACTTGATGGCCATGGCAAAAATGGTGGCCGCCGGGGGAGTAGCCTTGGGCAGACAAATTGTGCCTTACCAATGGCTAGATCAGTGTTTGCAGGTCCAGCATCGCGGCCATCATCTTTATGGGCAATACGGATACCAGTGGTGGATTCACGAAAACCACATTGCTGCGGCCATGGGTTTTGGCGGGCAGTTTATGCTGATTCACAGAGAACTTGGCATTGCAGGAGTCTATTTAAGGGATAATCAAAACACAGATCCCATGGCGGCATTGGAGCACTTTAAGATGCAAATTAAGGCTTAAGAGCCCTTAAA
>JAKQGD010000138.1 GCA_029573365.1 Bacteroidota bacterium
TCCGGATCAGGCCCATGGTCAGTGACTGGTATTATGGGGCAGTTTGACAATACGGCACCTTACACCGAAGGTTACCAGTTGCTGCCAAGATACCTCGCTGATTTCTCACCGGCTGGCAGTGTTGCAGATCCCCAGGTTTCTACTCTCAGAGTGTCACCCAATCCTGTCGATGACAAGCTTGAAATCATTACAGACCGTAATCCTGACGAAGTTTTATTGCTTGACGCAAAAGGAAAAGTCGTGCTTAAAATGGCAGGCACCAGGTATGTTGACATGAAAACATTACCTGCCGGCCTGTACATAGTCCGAACGGTGACCGCCGGTAAGATGTCTTCCGCTAGGGTCATTAAACTGTAGAAGAAATTTTGGTGTTCATCTCCGCAAAAGGTCCGTTGGTATAAAACATCACCCGGACTTTTTACGGATAACTAAATTTGTAAACTGAATCACAAACCTATTAATTTAATGAGAAACACATTTATTTTATTGCTGGTGATGGGATTTGCTTCCCTCCTTCAGGCACAGTTAAACAAAATTGAATTCCGGGAATTTACCCTGGACAACGGACTTCAGGTCATACTTCATCAGGACAGGTCTACACCGATAGTGGCTGTGTCCGTGATGTATCATGTAGGTTCCAAGAACGAAAACCCCAATCGTACCGGCTTTGCCCACTTTTTTGAGCACCTGCTTTTTGAAGGCTCTGAAAACATAGGTAGAGGCGAGTATGACAAATACATCGAAAAGGCAGGAGGTACCCTGAATGCAAATACATCTATGGACAGGACCTACTACTTCGAAATACTGCCGTCAAACCAGCTGGAACTGGGCCTTTGGCTCGAATCCGAAAGGATGTTGCATGCCAAAGTGGAAAACGTGGGCATCGAAACCCAGCGTCAAGTCGTAAAAGAAGAGAGAAGGCAAAGGATAGACAACCAGCCTTACGGAAGTTTTCTCGAACAGATCATGAAAAGAGCCTACACTGTGCACCCCTACCGATGGCCTGTCATTGGCTCTATGGACCACCTCAACGCTGCAGAAGAAGCTGATTACAAAAACTTTTATGCAGACTTCTATGTACCAAACAATGCCATTGTTTCTATCGCAGGGGATATCGACTATGACAATGCAATAGCCCTTGTGACAAAATATTTTAAAGACATTCCACCATCTAAAAAGCCTGTATACCGACCCAAGGCTGTAGAGCCTGCCCTTCCGGGCGAAATC
>JAKQGD010000669.1 GCA_029573365.1 Bacteroidota bacterium
TGATGTATGCCCGCTGTTTAATGGGCTTAAGTGTATTTAGGTTTAGGTTGCTATCAGAAAATCTTATGTTTTTATAATTTTTTCTTATTTACTTTATTGGAATCTATTATTTTTGTCCCATAATTTCTCATATCTATGACATTCTCAAGAGTATTCCCCATCCTTTTTATTGGATTCGCAGCCATTGTTTCCTGCAACCACGAAGAGCTAAACGATTATGACAAGGAACTCAGCCGCATCGTTTCTGACAGAAGCAGGTATATCCTTCCTGACGAGACTGACTTTGCATCCATCCCTCAGTCACCCGTCAATCCTTTGACGAAAGAGAAGGTAGAGCTGGGTAAACTATTGTTTTTCGAGCCCATCTTTGGAAATGAAGCCAAAAGGCAGGATTTGAAATACACCTTTACCTGTGCCTCATGTCACGTGCCTGAGTCAGGTTTCAGACCTGGCAGGATGCAGGGTATTGCCGACGGTGGTTTTGGCTTTGGTGCCAAGGGCGAACAAAGATTTAAATACCCATATTATGCCAATGACAGTATCGATGCTCAAGGTGCCAGACCTCTGGTGACGCTCAATGTTGCATATGTGGAAAACACCATGTGGAACGGTTCTTTCGGATCTGAAGGTAAAAACACAGGCACGGAGGCAATGTGGGGAGTTTTTGACCCGGGTACAGCCCGCAACCACGAAAGGCTCGGAGCCCTGGAAGGCCAGAACATCGAGGGCCTCAAAGTGCACCGTATGTTATATACTAAGGAGCTGATAGAAGAAGCCGGCTATAAAGAACTTTTTGACAAGGCACTTCCTGAACTGCCAGAAAATGAAAGATATTCGAGAAAAGGAGCCAGTTTTGCAATATCTGCCTATCTAAGGCAAAATCTGACCAATCAGGCACCCTTCCAGAAATGGCTCAAAGGCGACAACCATGCCATGACAGACCAGCAGAAAAAAGGGGCCATCCTGTTTTTTGGCAAGGCGGGATGCAACAGCTGCCATTACGAAAAAAATCTGGGCTCCATGAAATTTGAAGCCCTCGGTGTCGATGATCTGTATGAACACGGCGGACTGAAAACAGGACCTGCTGACAGAAGAAATCTGGGCAGGGGCGGATTTACAGGAAGAACGGAAGATATGTTTAAGTTCAGAACTCCACAACTTTACAACCTTGGAGACAGCGGCCCATACTTCCACGGGGGCAGCAAAGCTACTCTGGAAGATGTTGTAAAATATTTTAACAACGGCAAAAAAGAAAACCAAAGAGTACCTGATAGCCAGCTTTCAAGCTTCATCAGACCTTTGGGACTTACAGACGAAGAAGTAAAGGACCTTACTGAGTTTCTGACCAACGGACTTAAAGACCCCAATCTTAAAAGATATGTCCCTGAAAGAGTGTTGTCCGGTCTTTGTTTTCCAAACAATGACCCCGCCTCTAAAATCGACATGAATTGTAAATAATCTAACCCCAAAAAGCCTTTTATTGACAGCCGGCCCACAAAGCCGGCTTTTTCATTTTTTTAAAACGGAAATAGTTTTGATAGCCTATTTTGCTGTCAAAAAGTCAAATCTCCTAGTTGTAAAGCCTCGCCGGAGGATTCATATTCCGTTTAGTATATTTAAATGCAGCCTTGAAACCGGTATAGTCTGCAATTAACAGAAAAAAAAGCATGTTTAAGAGCTTGGCCATGTTTTACCACCAGAAACGTACTAATTCATTATACGGCTTAATAATCGTATCATCAGCATTTGCAAAATAACCTGGTTTTAATCGGGCCTATTTGGATCAGGCCTCGTCACTTTCCATCCGGTTTGTACAGAATTTTCTGCCTGAAGCTGCAGATCTCAGTAGTTTTTCCAATGCAAACACAGTAAGAATCCCTAAAGTATACCACCAGATATCTACCCATGAAAAAGAATTACCGATGATGACATTAGCCACAACAGAGTCCTGCAAACCAAGTAACCCAACCAGGTTATAATACTGTAGTGCCTCGATGAGATAAGAAAATATGAGTACACCCAAACATGTAAGCCATACTTGTATCTTGAAAAAAGTCCTTACACATGCATATATCAGGATAACAACAAGATAATCGCCAAAAAAAGGCCTGATAAAGTCATCACGAACATACAATGCTATAAATACCTCTGTCAGAAAAAGAACTGTTGCAAGTACGAAGTAACAACGGTTAAAATATATACTTTTTAGCATGTTGGCTCATGTACCGGTCATGAATCAATTCATGACCGGAAGAGGAACATACCCCTTATATTCCAGGTCACTCTCAAAGATAACATCGGTATAATCACGAACGACATTGTACAAGGTATCCCGCTCGATGGGTTTCCGCCCTACCCTTCGGATCAGGTTTACGAGCTCCTCCGTACTTAGGGCAGGATTTTGCTCTTCGGCACCGGCCATGGAATAAATACGGGTAGTATCATCGATGGTACCGTCTATGTCATCCACACCAAATGAAAGCGACAGTTGTGCCATGTCCCGGCCTATCATAGGCCAGTATGCCTTTATGTGGTCAAAATTATCGAGGTAAATACGAGATATTGCATAATTCCTGAGGTCTTCGATGGCAGTTGTCTCGGGCAAGTGTGACAGCTGATTGTTTTCGTTTCTGAACTTCAGGGGTATAAAAGTCTGAAAACCTCCTGTTTTGTCCTGAAGCTCTCTGAGTCTGGCGAGGTGACCGACGCGGTGTCTGTATTCTTCGATGTGGCCGTACAGCATGGTTGCATTGGATTTGCGGCCGAGTTCATGCCAGATTTCGTGGATGCGAAGCCACTGCTCGCCGGTACATTTGCCACCCGCTATCTGGTCTCTGATTTCAGGGTCAAAAATTTCAGCTCCTCCGCCCGGCATGGAGTCGAGACCTGCTTCCAGCATCAGCTGCATGCCCTGCTCATATGATATTTTATCCTTTTTAAATATGTAGTGGTACTCTACCGGTGTGAGGGCCTTTATGTGCAACTCAGGTCTGTGCTCTTTTATGGCTTTAAATAGTCTGGTATAGAAACTGACATCATATTGCGGAAGCACACCCCCCACAATATGCACCTCAGTCACCGGCTGCCCATCGTATTTTCTGACCTGCTCCATGATTTCTTCGTGGGTGTATTCCCACCCTTCTTCCCGTTTTTTTATGAGCCTGGAATACGAGCAGAAAGTGCAGGTGTATAAGCAGATATTGGTGGGCTCGATATGGAAGTTGCGGTTAAAATATGTATTGTCACCGTGTTTTTGCTGCCTTATGTGATTTGCGAGTGTGCCCGTAAACGACAAGGTGCCACGCTCAAAAAGTACCAGAGCATCCTGATCAGTGATACGCTGACCCTCAGCGACCTTGACGGCAATAGACCTCAACTCCTGGTCCAGAGTGGCCTCCGATAACAAAACATTTAAATCCTGAACAGCCTTCATGCTCCAAAAATTTGAAAAATAAACACCCAAAGATAAAATTTGATGCAAAAACCAAAGATTTTATTAACCAATGCCTTTAATTTACATCGTCAATAAGAGTGTGCATCACATCAAATGCTTTCAATCGTCATACCTATATACAACCAGGATGTCAGACCTCTGGTATACGCTTTGCTCAAGCAATGCAATAAACTGGACCTGGCATTCCAGATTCTTTGTTTTGACGACTGCTCTGAGCAGAAATACAAAGACCTCAACAAGGAACTCGCCTTTGTCATCCATGTCAACTATACCGAGATGACAGAAAACCTGGGCCGCAGCCGCATACGCAACTGGCTCGGAAAAGCGGCCTTTCATCCCTACATCCTTTTTCTGGACGGAGACAGTGCCATCAAAGGGCGTGACTTCATTAAAAACTACCTCAGGGAGCTGCCTTATGACGGAGTGATATGCGGGGGCCGGGACTATCAGCCATCCAAACCGAGGTCTAAAAAGAAAATGCTCCATTGGAAATATGGCCGCTCCCGGGAATCGTTACCTGCTTCCAAAAGAAACAAGGAGCCCTGGCTCAATTTCCATTCAAACAATTTTATCATTCCCGAGTCAGCATTCAGAAATCACCTCTTTGACGAAAACATCAAAGGTTATGGATACGAAGACCTGCTGTATGCCCACAGGCTCTCAGAAGCAGGCATCAGCATCAGGCACATAGACAATCCCACTCGGCACGATGGCCTGGAAACCACTACTGATTTTTTGAATAAAACGAAAACCTCCATACAAAATCTCGCCTTGCTTTATAAAGAAGATAAAATACCCGCAACAAGGCTTATCAGGGCATACGAAAAACTCAAAAGATGGAATCTTCAGGATCGGTTTGCCGGGCTTATCGAAAAATATGAAGATAAGGTCACCCGCAACCTCATGTCAGAAAACCCCAGTGTCGCTTTATTTAATCTTTGGAAACTCAGGATGTTTATAGTCGAAATAAAAAATACCAATGCAAACAGTAAAAAATCAAAAAAGTAAGTTAACTGCCATGTGGCTTCTGGCAATGGGTATAACGATGGTCGCCGCATGCAAACAAAAACAGGCCGGCCCGCAAACCTCCGCACCGGAGACACGCATCATCA
>JAKQGD010000144.1 GCA_029573365.1 Bacteroidota bacterium
GTCAGGAAAGAATAAGAATTCTCGAAGAAGAAATAGGCAGGCTCGAGGCTTTGAAGTAAGGCAAGAGTCAGAGTTTTTTTCTTGGTTCGAGCCAGTTTTTAAGTTACGCTATGTCCGTCAAGGACAAAAAAAAAATGGCAACTCCCCCCAGAGTTGCCATTTTTGATCTCAAGATCCCATGAACATTTCCAAAACTTTTTAGAAATCCGAAGGTCTCAATTCCGGACTTCCCTCTTATAATAACTAAAACTCAATCCTTGATTAATGGAGCATTCGGTTGGCGAACCGCAGGGATGACTGCCGATGGTGTCGAACAATCATCCCAGTGGTTCGTGTTTGTTTTTAATCCCATAAACATATCCGAATTCTCTGACTGATTCTTTAACCAGCACTGGATGATAACTTTGATGTTATTCACGATACAAAAATGCAAACACTTACAGTCTTGAAAAAATACAAAAAATTGGCAAAATAACATATAAATAAATATAACATATAAATAATAGATATTCAATAGTTTAACTAATTTGTTTTTCTAAATCGTAACGTTTTGTTTTTTACCAGGTTTAACTTATTTTTTGAAGGCAGTTTTTAACTGATAAAAGAGACCCGGTGGCAGCCATATAATAAACTTTTCTCGGGTCTTAGGGTTTCATGACATAATTGATTAATTTTGCACCTTCATATTTAAAAACATATGTCCAGGATAATAACACTAAGGGAGGCATTGGGCGAGGCCATGTCAGAAGAAATGAGAAGGGACGAAAACGTTTTCCTCATGGGAGAAGAGGTGGCCGAATACAACGGAGCCTACAAAGTAAGTAAAGGGATGCTGGATGAATTTGGCCCCAAAAGGGTCATAGACACGCCTATAGCTGAGCTGGGCTTTGCAGGTATTGGAGTAGGAGCAGCCATGAATGGTCTCCGGCCTATAGTAGAATTTATGACCTGGAATTTTGCGGTACTGGCATTTGACCAGATTGTAAATAACGCAGCCAAGACACTGTCACAATCGGCAGGTCAGTTTAAGTGCCCCATAGTTTTCAGAGGGCCATCCGGATCTGCGGGCCAGCTCGCTCAGCAACATTCACAGATGTTTGAAAGCTGGATGGCAAACATTCCCGGTGTCAAAGTCATTTCATGTATCGATCCAGCGGACGCCAAGGGACTCCTGAAATCTGCCATCAGGGATGATGATCCTGTATGTGTCATGGAGTCCGAGATCATGTATGGACTTAAAGGTGAAGTGCCTGACGGCGAATATCTAGTACCTATAGGCAAAGCTGCCGTAAGAAAGGAAGGAACAGATGTAACCATCGTATCGTTTAACAAAATGATGGAAGTCGTCAAGGAAGCAGCGACACTACTTGAAGGCGAAGGCATATCGGCAGAAGTCATAGACCTCAGGACAATCAGGCCCCTGGATCATAAAACCATTGTGGAGTCCGTCAAGAAGACAAACAGGATAGTTGTGGTGGACGAATCATGGCCATTCTGCGGCGTGTCATCAGAAATAGCATACGAAATACAGAAATACGCCTTTGAATATCTTGATGCTCCGGTTACCAGGGTAAATTCGGCTGACACATCATTGCCTTATGCACCGACATTCCTGGACGAATACCTGCCTACGCCTGCCAAAGTTATCAAAGCCGTCAAGGAAGTCATGTATATCAATGCCTGACAACAGGATCTCTCCAGGCAAAGGATAAATTCATATATGACTTTGTCTAATATATGATTATCTTTGCGAAAAATCCTGATTATGGCCAGTAAAAGCAGGCCCACTCAGTTTTATGCCACTCTTTCTACAAGTATCGTCCTGGTGCTCATCTCTCTGTTTTTGTTGATATTTTTTCATTCGACAAACATCACAAACATCGTCAAAGAAAACATCAACATTCTGGTGGAGCTTGAAGATGATTTGCCCTCAGGACAGGTAGAGCACATTAAAACTTACATCTCCTCACTCGAAGGTGTCATGCCCGGCTCAGTCAGATTTGTAAGCAAGGATGAAGCCATGAAAATGATGTCCCGTGACCTTAACCTCGGTGAAATGAAGGAAGACAACCCCTTTAAAGACCTTATAAGCTTCAATCTCAACAGCATGTCATATACTGACACGAGGATTGCCGAAATAAAATCGAAAACAGAGTTGGAGAAGGGCGTGATCGGCTTATATTATGAAAATGAAAGTGTGGACCTGATCCGCACAAACCTGGAAAGGGTATCACTGGCGATCCTGCTGCTTGCCCTTTGCTTTGTGGTGCTGGCTCTGGCCATCATCTTTAACACTGTTAAGCTGACTCTGTATGCAGACATGAAGCAAATCAGGACGATGAAAATGGTAGGAGCCGGACGTTCGTTTATAAAAAAACCTTACCTTCAGGATGCTTTTACGATGACAGTCAAATCAGTGGTGGCAGTTGCGGTTATAATTGTGGCACTGTGTTTTGCAATAGTAAAGTCAGGAACCGTATTTGCTGAAATCATACAATGGAAATATGTCATCTTAACAGTGCTGATTGGTTTTGTGTCCGCCCTGGCTATACAGATGCTGACTACAAACGCCATCATTGACCGCTTCCTGAAGTCCGAAAGGTAATATGTTAAAAGATTATAAGTCCAATAAATTGAGCCTTATTGCGTTAATTGATTAATTTTGCAACAACAATACAAAGCACATGGCTAAGAACAAAGGATATACCCGCAGGACCGAAGACGGAGAGGCATCGGCATCGGTGACTGTCAAGGAGACATCATCTCCTGAAAGGACGGGACTTCTGTTTGGGAAAAAAAACTATACTTTTATGCTTATTGGCATAGGTTTGATTTTTCTGGGACTGATACTTATGGCAGGTGGACATATGCCTTCTCCTGATGTGTGGGACGAATCTTTGATTTACAGCCCTGTCAGGATAACTGTGGCCCCTGTAGTGATACTTGCGGGTCTTGTTATGAATGTTTGGGCCATTTTTGTCAGGAAATAATATTTAATTAGAAGTTACATTATTTAATGCAGGATATCCTTTCCGCGATTGTTTTAGGCATCGTACAAGGCCTCACAGAGTTTTTGCCCGTGAGCAGTAGTGGCCATCTGGAGCTGGCAAAATTTATCCTCGGCGAACAGTCGGTTCCATCAGAAAGCCTTATGATGACTGTAGTGCTGCATTTTGGCACAGCACTTTCCACAATATTTGTATTCAGAAAAGAAATATTGAAAATCATAAGAAACTTTTTTGCTAAAGGAGAAAATGAAGAAAAATCATTTGTATTTAAAATCATCGTCTCCATGGTTCCAGCAGCCCTCATTGGAATCATGTTTGAAAAACAGATAGAACAGATGTTTACCCAAAATATCCTTCTTGTCTGTAGCATGCTTATACTTACGGGACTATTGCTTTTTATTGCCGGAAAGGCAACCCACACAGGAAAATCTGTTACTTATACTAATGCCTTTAAGGTGGGGCTGGCTCAGGCCATAGCAATCACTCCCGGTATAAGTCGCTCAGGGGCTACGATTTCTACTTCGGTGCTATTGGGCATCGATAGGTCCAAAGCAGCGGAATTTTCATTTCTCATGGTGGTGCCTCTCATTCTGGGAAAAATAGCCAAAGACCTTCTGGAAGGAGACTTTACGGCAGGTGATATAGAGATAGTTCCACTTGTGGCCGGTTTTGCGGCGGCTTTTCTTACAGGAGTCTTTGCTTGTCTGTGGATGATAAAACTGGTAAGAAAGGCCCAGCTTAGATATTTTGCGTGGTACTGCTTTGCGGTGGGAGGTTTAGGTATCTGGTATGCACTTTCCCACTGACAGGATAGTAAGCCGCACAGGTTTACCTTCTTTCCCTGTATTTGAGGAAGGTATGGTTATCCTTGTAGACAAGCCTTTGGAGTGGACTTCATTTGACGTAGTCAATAAGATAAGGTTTGCCATTAGCCATGCTTTGGGTATAAAAAAAATAAAAGTTGGGCACGCCGGCACCCTCGATCCATTGGCCACGGGGCTGTTGCTCATTTGCACGGGCAAATTCACCAAACAGATCGACCTCCTGCAGGCCTGCTCCAAGACTTATTCCGGCACTTTTTATCTGGGGGCAACGACCCCTAGTTACGACGCAGAGTCTGAGCCTGACCAGGAATTTGGCATCGAACACATTACCGACGAATTGATAGCTAAGGCTGTTGTACAACTGACAGGTGACATTATGCAGGTACCACCGGCTTATTCGGCCATTAAAATAGGAGGTAAGACGGCCTACAAACTGGCCAGGAGGGGTAAAGAACTGGAATTGGAAGCAAGGCCGGTTACCATAAGTGAATTTGCTGTAGAACGAAAATCGGCCCACGAATTTACTTTCATGGCTCACTGCAGTAAGGGAACATATGTGAGGTCACTCATCCATGATTTGGGAAAAGCACTGGGTTCGGGTGCCTACCTTACCTCATTAAGGCGTGAAGCCATCGATATATTCCAAGCTTCAGACAGCCACACTATCGGGAGTATCACAGATTACATTAAAGAGTATGCCGGCCTTTCCAGGCAAAATGTATAAACCTATACATAATCCGAATAAGAAATTAGCTGCGGATGATTTTCTGCTTCGCGGCACGAGGAGACTGCACCTGACTTAATCCATAGGCTTCGAGTGGTTTTAGGTGGGTAGATATTAGCTTTGTTTTATTTACACATTATGAAATAAAATATAATAAAAATACTCATATTTAATGGTGGTTGTTTAGCTAGATTACGTTATCTTGTGATAAAATCCCCCCATAATATGAAACTTATAGACGGTAAGGCAGTATCAGAAGAGTTGAAGAATGCTTTAAAACAAGATGTATTGGATTACCGTAAAAAATCAGGCCGTGTGCCGCATCTTGCGGCCATATTAGTAGGAGACAATCCAGCCAGCAAGGCCTACGTAGGCAATAAGGTCAGGGCCTGTGAACAGGTGGGTTATAAATCTACCCTCGTAAAACTGGATGACAACATCACTCAGGCTCGCCTTCTCGAAGAAATTAGGAAGTTAAATGAAGACCCTGATGTTGACGGATTCATTGTCCAGCTTCCCTTACCAAAACATATAAATGAGACCGAAGTAACTCTGGCCATTGACCATAAAAAGGATGTCGATGGATTTCACCCTGTCAATTTCGGACGTATGGCCCAGGGCATGCCAGCCTTTCTTCCGGCTACCCCATATGGGATACTTTTACTGCTGGAAAGGTACAATATCGAAACAGCCGGCAAACATGTAGTTGTTGTGGGCCGAAGCAATATCGTCGGAACTCCTATAAGTATCCTTCTATCCCGCAAGTCTAAGTCAGGCGATGCCACGGTTACCCTTGCCCACAGCCGCACCAAAAACCTGGCTGATGTAGTCAGGCTTGGAGATATTGTAGTGGCTGCGATAGGCATTCCCGGATTTATCACTGAAGATATGATAAAGATAGGGGCTGTAGTCATCGATGTGGGAATCAACAGGGTAGAGGATGAGTCAGCACCTAAAGGATCCAGGCTGGTTGGAGATGTGGACTTTGAACCTGTGCGAGGCAAGTCTAGTTACATCACGCCTGTTCCTGGCGGGGTAGGGCCTATGACAGTTATGGGACTTTTGCTCAATACATTTAAATCAGCAAACAAGGAGATTTACTCCTGACATCAGATGGAAAATTTTACATGCCTCAAGGTGGAGAGCACCGATGAAACCATTATGGCAGTGCTTTTTGGTATGGGGGCAGATTCAATATTGGAAGAAGAAGATCATTTTCTGGCATATTTCAAGACTGCAGACCTCGATGAGCCCACAAAGGAAGAAATAGCTGATATGCTTGATCAAAAGGATATCAGTTATATGTTTTTTGATGTTGAGCCCCAGAATTGGAATGAGATTTGGGAGGCTTCGTTTCAGCCGGTAACTGTAGGTAATTTTTGCAGGGTAAGGGCTGATTTTCACGTCTATCAGCCGGGCTACGAACATGATCTGGTTATAAACCCAAAAATGGCTTTTGGCACCGGCCATCACGCCACGACGTGGATGATGATAGATACTATGCAGACTATAGATTTTACTGGCAAAAGAGTATTTGACTATGGCTGTGGTACGGGCATACTCGCCATTCTGGCTTCGAGGCTTGGAGCAGGTGAGACAGACGCTATCGACATAGAACACGAAGCTTACCTTAATACGTTAGAAAATTGTCACATAAACAAAGTAGACAATGTTCAGGTCTATGAAGGAGATATAGCAACCATGCAGGGGAGGAAGTACGACATCATATTAGCCAATATCAACAGAAATGTATTGCTTGACAGCGTTCGAGAAATAAGAGTTTTGCTCAATGAAAAAGGTACAATAATCATTTCCGGAATAAGGCCGGCGGATGTGACATTGATAGAACGGACCTATGAGGACAATGGTTTTTCCAGAGTATCCGGACAACACCTTGACGATTGGTCGTGCATCGTATTTTCAATAAGTTGATTAATTATCAGAAATGTTATTCAGCTTCATCGGAAAGCCTTCTGATTCTTTTTATCAGAACTTCCTGGTCAGAAAAAAGCATCCATGAAAAATCATATACATAATTTACCATTTTATTGGCTGAATTGAGATGATATGAGGTCACATAATGCCAGTTAAATTTTTTCTGGTCCAGCAGCGAACGGTCTACTTTTTTTTGACTACTATTTTTACCCATGATCTCAAGTAAAGTGGATCGGTTTCTGTGTAGGATTTTATCAATGCTTCGGGCAGCATCATTTGTAACCCGTTTGAGCTTAAAATGATAGTCAGCTTTGCAAATTGGCGAGCAGAAAATTTTTGTTTCCTTGCCGGTAAACATTTTTTTGCAGAGTTTGCAGGGACGTTCAGGGTGAGTCATAGTATAAAGTTAATCGTTAAGACGGGAATTAAACACGTAAATTTTGAGGTCGAATAAACAAGTTTTAAGGTTTATAATCAAAGGGTAGGGGCCTCAATACATTTTGAAGGTGTAAAAATACAAATTTAATAATTAAATAGCCTACCGTACAGTTCCGTACTCTACGGTAAAACCAGTTTAAATATTGTAAAAACCTGACTATTAATTAATTATGTCAAAGATTGATTAGTAGTTTTGTTATTTAAATACCTGAAATTTGATTATCCCCTATTCTTATGCATAACTTTGCCTAAATCAATGCAAGCCAATTTACCTTCGGTTAACCGCAAACGAATATTGTTCTTGAATACTGAATGAAACCAGCATTTACCATCATCCTTCATCAATTACCGGCTTCTTATAATGTATTGTAAGTTATTACTAGGATACTGGCCTTTTCATACGAAGAAAACACACTTAATAATTTTTAGCAAAAGTCATTGTTTTAGCGGCCCTGACATCGGCCTTCTTACCATCTGTAAGGCATGCATACGTAGGAAGTCCTGTATCATAATCCTGTATAAGAGCAGGAAGTGTTTAACTAAAATTGTTTTTCTCAAAAGCTTCCAAACTAAAAAGAGCCATTCCGCACTATCGAAAAGGCTCTCTTTGTGTTATTATAAACAGACTTCTTATAAGTTTAATCAGCCGAATATCTCGGTGCCTGCAAAATGGAAGGCACTTTCTATTGCTGCGTTTTCATCGCTGTCTGATCCGTGAATTGCGTTTTCGCCGATGTTCCTGGCATATTTTGCCCTGATGGTTCCCGGCTCCGCCTGGGCAGGATTGGTAGCACCGATGAGTTTTCTGAAGTCTTCTACTGCATTGTCCTTTTCGAGGATAGCAGCTACGATGGGACCTGAAGACATAAAGTCTACCAGCTCACCGTAAAACGGTCTTGCACTGTGTACCTTGTAAAACTCACCTGCCTTTTCAGCTGATAATTTTGTGTACTTCATTGCCACTACCTTGAAGCCTGATTCGATGATCTGAGCAAGGATGGCACCCATGTAACCATCTGCCACTGCATCCGGTTTGATCATAGTAAATGTCCTGTTTCCGGCCATATCTTTAATTTTTTAATTCTGATTTCTGAAAAACGGCACAAAAGTATGAAATCAAATTTCATTGATCATTGAAAAACAAAAATTTATTTTGAAGTGTTTGATTTTATTTGGACTTTTGCGTCCCATATGACACAGGAAATCAGTCAGCTTAAGGAGTTATTGGCGTTTCCCAAGGAAATTTCAATAGTTACCCACCGGAATCCCGATGGCGATGCCATAGGTTCGTCGTTGGGGCTCGCAGGATTTTTGCGTAAACTAGGGCACAATGTTAGGGTTGTGTTTCCAAGTGACTACCCGCTGAATTATGGTTTTCTGGACGGTATTCAGACAAGCGTTGTGTTTGATCTTGATCAGAATGGTGCCAGAGAAGCCATTGATAAAAGCCAGGTGATATTCTGTCTCGATTTTAATGGGCTGGACCGCATAGACAAGCTGGGAGAGAATGTCCAGTTTAGCAAAGCCAAAAAAGTCCTTATCGATCACCATCTGGAGCCTGAGCCGTTTACGGACATTGAGTTTTCGGAGACTGAGTCAAGCAGCACATGTGAGCTTGTTTTTAAGGTGATAGATCAGATGGGATACCGCTCAAAAATAGATCCACATATCGGGGAGTGCCTCTTTACGGGAATGATCACTGATACAGGCTCGTTTAGATATGGAACCCGTCCTTATACATACGAAGTTGCGGCAGCCCTTAAAGAACTGGGTGTAGACGACTATAAGCTCGCAGATAAAATTTTTAATTCACAGAAAGAAAAACACCTCAGACTTCTGGGCCATTGTCTGGCAAACCGCATGGAAATCATGAAAGATTACGGAGTCGGCATCATGTGGCTAACCAGAAAGGATTATGCGGATTTTGATATCCAAAGGGGAGACACAGAAGGAATAGTTAATTACATGCTGATGATGGAAGACATAAGGGTGGCTGCTTTTGTGCTTGAACAACCCACCATCATCAAAATTTCACTGCGTAGCAAGGGTGACATATCCGTACAGGAGATTGCACAGAAGTATTTTAATGGGGGAGGACATAAAAACGCAGCCGGTGGGGGCGTCTATGCCAGTCTTGGTGACATCATTGACAAAGTCAAAAAAGTCATGCCGCAATATCTTTCAAAACTGGCCGATAAAACTTAAATATTCAATCATATTATTCATTATCAATCATTAGTTATCATGAAACTCAGGTTTATCTTATTTCTGGCTTTGGCCGGTATCTTCATTTCCTGCAAAAATGACAAAAACCGCACACCATCAGGCTACGATTATTCAGTAATTTCCGAAGGCAGCGGCGAAACTGCCAAACCAAATGAATACGTTATTTTTGGCATTTCCATAAAAGGTGACAACGGCAAAGTGATCCAGGAGATGACAGAAGGCATGCAACTGCCCACCATACAGGTGCCTGCAGAAATGCCCAAAGGCAAGGACGCAAACCCCATCATCGAACTTCTCTCTACTGCCAAGGCAGGAGGCAAGTACAAATTGATCATGCCCATCGATTCTATTCCAAACCCGCCTGCCGACCTTAACGGTATGAAACATGTGGAATATGAAATTGACGTTAAGTACGTTAAAAACGAAGAGCAGTACAGGACCTACATGGACGAGCAAAATGCTGCCCAGGAAGCCAAGATTGCTGCCAATGCTGATAAAGTCAACGCCCTGCAAGAGCAGGTGGCCAAGGCTGTTGCTGATTTTAAAGGTGGTAAGCTGGATACAAAAAGCACCGCTTCAGGTCTTAAATACCACATAGTAAAGGAAGGTACCGGCGAAAATATCAAGGAAGGCCAGAAAGTAAAAGTCAACTATTACGGTGTCCTGATGGATGGAACCAGGTTTGACGATTCATTCTCCAGAGGCATGGAACTGCCTTACACCGTTGGTATGGGAGGTGTAATCAAAGGACTTGAAGAAGGTACAACCCAGCTTAAAAAAGGCAGTGCTGCATATCTTTTTATTCCGTACAACCTTGCTTATGGCGACGCTGGAAGTCCTCCTGTGATTCCTGCCCGTGCTGACCTGGTCTTTTACGTAGAAATTATAGATGTTAATTAAAATACTCAATAACTTTTATAATATGAAGTACTTATTATATATATTGTTTATATCCTTACTTTTTTTATCATGCAAAAAAGATTTAAGATATACTTCTGATGGAACGGAGTATCAAATTTTAAAGGAAGGTTCTGGCGAAAATGTGAAAGAGTTTGATTATATAAGATATAATTTTAAAATTATTGACCACAACGGAAAGGTTATTCAGGATTATATTGATGAAAAATATCCCAAATTTATCAAATTTTCAGATACATCAGCATCATCCATTCTTCCTTTTAGCAATTTGAGAGAAATTTTGGTTTCAAGTAAAAAAGATGCTAAATATTTGATAAAAAAATCACTTGAAACAACTAGTGACACTACTTCGAAGAATTTAAAAACAGCTGATAATAATTTTGTCCTTTATGAGTTAGAAATAAGAGACATCTTAAATTATGAGGAATATTTAACTTATAAAAATAATCTTGCTCAGAAAGAAAAGGAAATTTTTGAAAAGTTTGAAACCAATGTCAAAAATGAGTTGAATAATTTTTATTCTGGAGATAGTGGATATAAAGACTTTGAAAACGGAATAAAAGTCAAATTGATTGAAGCTGGCGAAGGATCCCAATTAAAATTGGGCGACCTCTTTAAAGTGCATTATTTAGGATATTTAAAAGATGGAAAAAAAATTGCTGATTCCTATAAAATTTCAAGCGGAATGGTGTATGAACTCGGTAGTGGACAGATTATAAAAGGTTGGAACAGGGTATTTCAAAATTTTAATAAAGGAAGTAAAGGTTATGTTTTTATTCCTTCAGACCTTGCATATGGTCCACAGGGAAATTTACCTGAAGTTCCAGGAAATTCTGATTTGTTTTTTTATATTGAGATTTTAGATGTAAAAATTAAAAATAATGCAGATTAATCTGTATAAATTATTCTTTAAACCTTAAATATGCAGGGCAATGACCACTGAACAGCTGGCTGATATCAGGGTGCGATTGACATCGGTAAGGAGGTATCTTTGACGTCGATCGCCGTATAACAGAAATAGAAGACAAGGAACAGCTATCTCTGGACCCCAATTTTTGGAACGATCCGGAGAAGGCTGAGTCCACACTTAAGGAAATCAAGGACCATAAAAAATGGGTCGAAAAGTTTAAAGAGCTTGAAACCGCTGCCGACGACCTCGAGGTCTTGCTGGAATTCCAGAGGGAAGGCGAGGCTACCGAAGCCGAGGTAGACCAAAAATACAACGAACTCCTTGAGACCCTCGATGATATAGAATTCAGAACCACACTCGACCAACCGGAAGACGCACTTAATTGTATACTGGAAATCAATGCAGGTGCCGGAGGAACCGAAGCTTGTGATTGGACCGAAATGCTCCACCGCATGTTTGTCATGTGGGCAGAAAAAAATGGGTATCGCACCACAGAATTGGACAAGGTATACGGTGATGTGGCAGGTATCAAGTCCATTTCTGTCGAAATCGAAGGCGAGTACGCTTACGGTATGCTTAAAGGCGAAAACGGTGTGCACAGGCTAGTACGGGTAAGCCCCTACAATGCTCAGGGCAAGAGAATGACTTCCTTTGCTTCGGTGTTTGTCCACCCTATGATCGATGATACCATACAGATTGAAATCAATCCGTCAGACTTGGAATGGGATACCTTCAGGGCTCAGGGTGCCGGAGGACAGAATGTAAATAAAGTAGAAACGGCTGTAAGAGTAAAGCATTTACCCACGGGCATCGCCATTCAATGTCAGGAAGCCAGGTCTCAGCATGCCAACAGGGATAAGGCTATGCAGATGCTAAAATCCAGGCTGTACGAGATCGAACTCGAAAAACAACGTGCCGAGCGGGACAAAATCGAAGCACAGAAGATGAAAAACGAATGGGGTTCACAAATCCGCTCCTATGTCCTGGACGACAGGCGGGTCAAGGACCACCGCACCGGCTTCGAAACACGAAACACCGATGCAGTACTTGATGGAGGAATCGATGGTTTTATCAAGGCTTTCCTGATGTGGGATGGCGAGTAATTTCATGTTTTTTAGCTTTGACAATTTGACAGATGACATATCGTTGTTGTGAAAATATGTCAAGGTGTTTTACAAGGTTCTTAACCAAAATGTCAGTTAAACGTGTTTGGCACAATTGCTGATACTAAGAAAACGAATAATTATTTTCATCATTTAAAATTAAAATGAATTATAATATGAAACCTATCAATGACAGAGTTGTAGTGAAGCCTGCACCGGCAGACGAGAAGACCACAGGGGGCATCATCATCCCTGATACAGCCAAGGAAAAGCCTCAAAGAGGAGAAGTGGTAGCTGTAGGTCCGGGCAAAACTGACCAGAAGATGACGGTCAAGAAAGGCGACATTGTTCTTTATGGCAAATATGCCGGACAGGAAATCACGTACAAAGGTGAAGATTATCTCATTATGAGAGAAGACGACATCCTTGTGATACTATAATTGCCAATAGAAACTTTAATTATTTAATCAATCCAAAATTATAACCATATGGCTAAGATAGTCAGCTTTGATGCAGAAGCAAGAACAAAACTAAAGTCAGGAATCGACCAGTTGGCCAATGCCGTAAAGGTCACTCTGGGTCCTAAAGGCAGAAATGTCGTGATCCAGAAAAGTTTCGGAGCACCAGTCATCACTAAGGACGGTGTGACAGTAGCAAAGGAAATCGAGCTCGAAGATGCAGTAGAAAATATGGGTGCACAGATGGTCAAGGAGGTAGCCTCCAAAACTGCTGATGCTGCCGGTGATGGTACAACCACTGCAACTGTACTCGCCCAGGCTATGGTCAACGCTGGTATGAAATATGTAACTGCCGGTGCCAACCCAATGGATCTGAAAAGGGGTATTGACAAGGCCGTTGCTGCTGTCATCAGTGACCTCAAAAAACAGAGCGAAGTGGTTGGAAATGACTTTGGCAAAATCAAGCAGGTAGCCTCTGTATCAGCCAATAACGACGAAGAAATAGGAACCCTCATAGCAGATGCCATGAAGCGTGTCACCAAGGACGGTGTCATCACAGTGGAAGAAGCCAAGGGTACCGACACCTATGTGGATGAAGTAATAGGTATGCAGTTTGACAGGGGTTATCTGTCTCCCTATTTCATCACCAATACCGAAAACATGACCACCGAGTATGACAATCCGCTCATCCTCATTCATGACAAGAAAATTTCGAATGTACAGGAAATCGTTCCGATCCTCGAAAAAGCTGTGCAGACAGGTCGTCCCCTTCTCATCATAGCAGAAGACGTGGACAGCCAGGCTTTGGGTACGCTCGTGGTCAACAGACTCAGAGCAGGCCTCAAGATCGTAGCAGTCAAGGCTCCAGGCTTTGGCGACAGGCGTAAGGCCATGCTCGAAGACATAGCCATCCTTACCGGTGGTGTCGTTATCTCTGAGGAGAAAGGTTACAAACTCGAAAATGCAACCGTTGCTGACCTCGGGCAAGCCGAAAAGATCACAGTAGACAAGGACAATACCACCATCGTCAATGGTAAGGGTTCCAAGGCCGACATCAACGCCCGTATCTCACAAATTAAGGCACAGATCGAAACCACCACATCAGATTACGATAAAGAAAAGCTCCAGGAAAGGCTTGCTAAACTGGCCGGCGGTGTGGCTGTTCTCTATGTAGGTGCAGCCACTGAAGTGGAAATGAAGGAGAAGAAGGACAGAGTAGATGATGCTCTTCATGCCACCAGAGCCGCAGTAGAAGAAGGTATCGTACCGGGCGGTGGAGTAGCTCTCGTAAGAACTATCAATGCCCTTGACGAACTTAAAGGTGCCAATGAAGACGAAAACCTCGGTATCCAGATTGTTAAGAAAGCCCTCGAGTTTCCTCTGAGAACCATTGCCGAAAACGCAGGTGTGGATGGCTCTGTAGTTTTTCAGGAGGTGGCTAAGGCCAAGGGTGCCAAGGGATACAATGCCCGTACAGGCGAGTACGAAGACCTTAAAAAGTCTGGAGTCATTGACCCGACAAAGGTAACCAGAGTGGCCATCGAAAATGCGGGCT
>JAKQGD010000145.1 GCA_029573365.1 Bacteroidota bacterium
CCCGGATAAGTACACCCTTTGATTAATGAAGTATTGCCACCCATATTAACATCACCGGCTACGTATGTTCCGGTCATGGTATTTGTATACGATGTTATGCCTGTGGCCGCAACGTTCCACTCTCTATTGATATAGTCGGTAGCGTCGGCGTACTTGGCCTGCAAGCCTGTCGTGTACACTCTTGCCCCTAAAGTAGCACTGGAATATGTACCTGTCACGGCATTGCTCACAGGAGTATAATTAGTGGCATCACCGATCTGATGGGCTATGGTTCCATTGGCATTGACGGTTTTAACAAACTTACCTGTACCATTAGTAACCACATATCCGTTGGTTGGGTGGTTAGTAGTAGCGGTGACAGTACCTGAGCCATTGGTCATGGTCAGGTTGTTGTTTCCGAGCAACACCTTGCTGCCTGCCCCGGTAAAGCTGAGGTTTCCGCTCATGCTGACAGGTGACGCAAGGGTCACCGTATGATTGCTGGTTTTAGCCATCTCTACATTGTGAAGGGCATCGCCGCCTGCATCGAGGGTAACATTGGACGGGCTGCCGGTCGCGGTGACAAATTTCACCAGGCCTGATCCGGGGGTAAGGGTGGCGGTACCCGCATTGGTAAAATTACCGCTGACCTCGATGGTGCCGTTATTGGTGATGGTTCCGGTACCGTTGTTCTGAATGTCCGTCTCGACCCTCAGGGTAGCACCGGCCTGTATGGTTACAGTGGCTCCGTTATTGACAAACTGGGCATTGACGCACACAGCTGCAAGGAGCAAAGCAAAAATCGCATTAATTTTCTGCATAAGTTTCGTTTGTTAATAAATGAACTGAAAAATTTTATGTAAAAGTAAGATATTTAACAATATACAAAACTATTTTTATCCGAAAGCGTCATTTTTTTAAGCAAACGGCTTGATTTTTTGAGTAAACGGGACCAACTTCAGCATCTGTATTTTCAAAACCCATAACTTCTTAATATATAGACGTATGAGATTCTTAAAGATACATTTTGGCTTTTAGTCTTTAGTCTTTAGTCTTTGGTCTTTGGTCTTTAGTCTTTGGTCTTTAGTCTTTAGTCTTTGGTCTTTAGTTTTTGGTCTTTAGTCTTTAGTCTCAACCTCAATCTCTCGGCAGATGGGGTGATTACTTGCAAACTAATTGTGATTAATAATAACCTTATGCGGTGTCCAGGTGTTTAATTAAATAAAGTTTATATCATGAATCTTACCTTTAGCGGAATGATGCTGCAGATTTTGGCGGCATCAATAGTAGTTATATTCAGCCATACGGCCCGGGCACAGGATGACGAGCATTACTGTCACAGGTCAGAATCTGCGAGACACATAATCAGCGGTGATTTCCGCACGAGTCCTCTTACAGAAGATTACGATCTCAGATATTATCGGTTTGAGTGGTATATAGATCCTGCGGTCAATGCCATCAAAGGTACTGCCACTCCCTATTTTACTGTTGTAGGAGATGGATTTGCGGAGATACATTTTGATTTTTCGTCATCACTGGTCATAGACAGCATTACCTGGCACGGACAAAGGCTTACATACGAACAACCTGAAGATTATCTGCTTAAGGCAAATTTCCCTGTAGCCCTGGACAAAGGCACTCTGGACAGTATCTCCATAACCTATCACGGCACTCCGCCATCAGGGGGCTTCGGGTCATTTATCCAGACAACCCACGGGCAGGACCCTGTGATCTGGACTTTGTCTGAGCCTTTCGGTGCACAGGATTGGTGGCCCTGTAAAAATGGCCTTGATGACAAGATCGACAGCCTCGATGTCATCGTGACCACCTCGTCCATGTACAGGGCTGCAAGTAATGGCAGCCTCGTCTCCGAAAAGGAAATCCCGGGAGGACTCAAGTCATATCACTGGAAACACAGGTATGCCATAGCACCATACCTCGTAGCCATAGCGGTGACAAACTATGAGGCTTTTACCCACGATGTAATGTTGTCCGATGGCACTACCATGCCTATGGTCAACTATGTCTTTCCCGAAAACCTCAGCGAAGCCATGACCGGCACCCTGGCCAATGTCAAAGCCCTGCAGTTTTTTGACAGCTTGTTTGTAGCATATCCCTTTAGAAAAGAAAAATACGGCCATGCCCAGTTTGGATGGGGAGGGGGCATGGAACATCAGACCATGAGCTTCGTGATCAACTACGGGTGGGGGCTCCTGGCACACGAGCTGGCACACCAGTGGTTTGGCGACATGGTGACCTGCGGAGCGTGGGAGGACATCTGGCTCAACGAAGGTTTTGCCACCTATCTCGAAGGATTGTCCAGAGAGAGATTTCCTCAGTCTCCCAATGACTGGTACAACTGGAGGATAGGAAAAATCAATTCCGTTACATCAAATCCCGGCGGCTCAGTAAAGGTTGACGACCCGACAAACATAGGCAGGATTTTCAGCGGCAGACTCAGCTACAACAAGGGCAGTTATCTGCTGCATATGCTGAGGTGGAAGCTGGGTGAAGAAACATTTTTTGTTGGTCTCAGGTCTTATCTAAATGACATGGGCTATAAATATGCACGAACCACCGACCTGAAGAGTCACCTTGAGGCAGCATCAGGACAAAACCTGACCGGGTATTTTGCCGACTGGTACGAAGGGCAGGGGTACCCGACATATGCGGTCACCTGGGATCAGGAAGAAACCAGATTGCTTGTCAGGCTTGATCAGACACCCTCACACCCTTCAGTTTCATTTTTTGAAATGCCCGTGCCATTGAGACTCAAAGGTGAAGGCAAAGAACTGGACGTCAGGCTCGAAAATAACAGCAATGGACAGATGTTTCAACTGACTCCTGACTTCAAGGTAGAAGAAGTGGTTTTTGACCCCGAACTGTGGCTCATGGCTAAAAGTACGGTAACCAGGCAGGACCTTGTGTCAGCGGTTCGTGACGAAAATATAAATGAAGCCCTCATTTTCCCTAATCCTGCGGTTGACCACCTTACGGTGAAAATGCCTGCGGCTGTTGAATGGGCGTATTCTATATCCGATATTTCCGGCAAGGAAGTGATGAGTGGAATGTCTCAGGATTCTGATGAGTTCGTCATCGACCTGGGCCGGCTGGCCAACGGCTCTTACATGCTTAAGGTGTCAGGCAGCAATTACGTTACGGTCAGTCGGTTTATAATTTCAAGGTAAAAAATCCGGGATATCAACTTTCCTGTAAAGGAGTGTTTGTTGCGGTTTCTGAGGTGAGTTTTTTCAAAATAAAAAGACATATCATCAGCACTGCCATAGGTATTAGAGTGTAGTAAAATGCCTTTTCTGCCTCCAGATTTTTAAACAGCCATCCTACGATACGTGATCCCAGCGTACCTCCTAAAGCTGAAAAGATGATGATGAGACCCGTCATAGGGCTGTGCAGGTTTTTAGGCAACGAGCTTAGAACGACGCTGTTGAGCAAAGGATAGATAGGTGCAATAAACAGGCCTACCAGAGGAAAGGCAAAGCCGATCATCGGTATGTCAGAAAGCTGGCTTATCTCCGATGTGGAGGCATTGACTGTTTTTGGCAGTACAAAAATAACCAGGGCCATGGCTGCGATGATGCAGAAAGAAAGCACCCACACCCAGTTGAACTTTTTAGCCATCTGACCTGCCAGGATGCGGCCCACACCCAGTGATACTGCCAGGATGCTGGCCATCATGATGCTGACATTTTGCGGCAGGCCGAGCACCCTGTCATTGAAGGTAGGCAGCCACGTCATGATGCCTTGCTCGATCATGACAAACAGGAAGGCTGACATTACAAACACGAGTACCAGCCTCTGCACAATCAAGTGCAACATCTGGCCAAAATCCTCGGCCAGGTTGGCTCCCGGTATCTCGTGGCCCTCATCAAACTTTGTAAATAGCAGAATTATAAACGAAACTAGACAGGCTCCTGCCAGCACGGGATATACCCTTAGCCAGCTGCCGGCAACTGCTTCGTCATTGAATGCAGGAAACAGGAAATAGGCCAGGGCGATGCCAAACATAAAGACGCCCTCCACAGAACTCATCAGCGAATTATGTTCGCGGCTGTTGTCTGTAACCAGCCCAATGACGGAATACACCG